>DAOTHC010000030.1:0-2364 GCA_035447465.1 Acholeplasmataceae bacterium | reverse complement strand
ATAGTGATTCTGCGTTAACAACAGCGTATACATTCTCAACAATGCCAGCACAAAATATCACACTTTATGCGAAGTGGGATGTTGTCACATACACCATTACCTTCATGAATGTTGAAAATTTATCACCAATGACACTTGCTGCAGGTGCATCTATCGTAATAGCGGATCCAACCAAAGAAGGTTATGAATTCCATGGTTGGTATATCGATCAATATTTCATTACACCATTTGAAGCATTAACCATGCCAGAAGCTGATCTCATTCTTTATGCGAAATGGTTACCTGCTAAATACCTTGTGCACTACAACACAGATGGTGGAACGTTAATTGATGATGCATGGGGTATTTACACATTTGAAATCCCAGTTCCTGATATGACACCAGATAAAGAAAACTTCATGTTTGTGGGATGGTATTTAGATACAGCATTAACCATTGGTTATGACAATCAAATGATGCCAGCTAGTGAAGTCACACTTTATGCGAAATATATAGCTGATACTGAGACATTAACGATTGCTGAAGTTTTAGCCTATCAACCAGGTCATGCAAAAGTCAGTGGAACTATCGTTTACAAATTCGTAACAGGTCAACCTGGTTACTATGTCTCTGATGGTACGGGTATTATCTTTGTCTTAGCACCAGCTGATTTACCAGTTGGTACGATGATTGAATTTGAAGCTGATTTTGATTTCTTTGAATATACACCACAATTCACAAATCAGACAAACCGTAATGTCATCACTGAAGGAACACCAGAAGTTCTTATATTTAATGAAATACCTATTTCAATGATTGTGCACCAAGATCCAAGCGATGTATCAGTTATGGGCTTACCAGTTACCATTGAAGGTGTTTTAGCGTTTGATGGCATGAGATTCTCATTAACTGAAGCTGGAACAGGTGAACAAGTTATCATCAATTCTAAATCAATTGATATGATGTCAAATCCATTTGTAGGTCATGTGGGTGAAACGATGCGAATTAACGCTATCGTTCACGGTTTCGATATGATGATGGAACAATGGCATGTGGTTTATGATGGCACAACACCAGCTGAAGTTGTCACATTAACTGATCAAGAAAAGGTTGATGGTTTATTGTTGTTTGCACAAACGATGTTGGATGGCGAAACATTCAATCCATATCAAGTCTTAGAATTACCAACATCTGATCCAGTTTATGGTGCAACATTAGCCTTTACAACAATCGGTGATAACGCATCATACTTTAATCCAGTAACTGGTATATTTGAAAATACCACAGTTGAATTAACCATCACAATTCGTTTAACAGTCACGTTAAATGCTGCTTCAGGTCAAGTTGATATGATGATCACATTATTACCTGTTGAGATTTTAACGATTGTTGAATTCTTAACTCTTGAAGATGGTGATTTTGGTCTTGTTCAAGGTATCGTAATATTCAGTATGCAAGACATGGGTGTCATGATAATTGCTGATGATACAGGCGCTATCCTTCCTATCGAAACAGAACATCATGCAGTTGTAGGAGACGAAGTAGTTGTTCAAGGTCATAAGATGACAATGATGGGATTAACGATTATGGGATCTTATGATCATCCAGTTGTTGAAGTATTATCAACAGGAAATCCAAATCCATTAACACCAATAGTCGCATCTGTTAGCCAGTTCATGATGTTAGATCCAATGAATTCTATTTATTGGGGTCGTTACTTTGAAGTTTCAGGTTTATTACAATGGGATGATATGTTCCATATGTTTGCATTAACTGATGGTACATATAGCATGCCAGTTCTCACATTTGATGAAATGACATATCAGATGCTTAATCAGTTTGAAGGTTTTGAGGTGACATTGCGTGGCTTTGCTATGCCAAACTTTGATGAATCAGAACCGTTCTTAATGTTTATCTTCAGTGGTATCGAAGATGATATTATCTTCAATTACACTGATCAAGAACTAGCTGATCTAATCAGCATCATGTTAAAGGATTACTTGGAAAGTGAATCTTATTTACCAGGTCAAACGTTGGAACTTCCAACAGAACATCCTGTTCTACCGATTACAGTCACTTATGAAGTTGATCCTTTAGATGTTGGTAAACTTACAGGTTGGACCATAGATCCAACCATAACAGAAGCAACAACGATTACAGTGGTTGCCACAGTTGCATCAGGTACTGCTACTGCAACCGTTTCAATTGATCTCAATGTTATTCCGATTGAAATCATCACGATTGCAGACTTTATTGGATTAGCCAGTGAAGATTTCTATTACATCCAAGCAGTTATTCTTTACATTGATACAGAAACAGGCATGATGATCGTTGCAGATGCTACAGGTTTGATTATGACATCTGCAAAAGATATAAGTCTTCTTG
>DAOTHC010000029.1:0-9554 GCA_035447465.1 Acholeplasmataceae bacterium | reverse complement strand
CTTATTAGGGATTGACTATGTTATTCCTGATTATACCTATTTACTAGAAAACCAAGATCGTATTGTTGGTCTTTTTATCACGCACGCTCATGAAGACCATATCGGTGGTATCCCTTATTTACTTAAAAAGGTCAATATTCCAAAGATTTATGCATCGGGTATTGCGATTGACTTAATCGAATATAAACTGATGGAACATCAGGATGTTAAAGCTCCTAAAATTGAAGCATATAAGAGTTACTATAAGTATCAGTTTGGAAGTGTGGAAATCTCATTCATTCGCATGAATCACTCCATTCCCGATATGTTTGGTATCGTCTTTAGAACACCACAAGGCATATTATTCCATACAGGTGATTTCAAAATTGACTTTACCCCTGTTGGACCTGCTTGTGAATATGATAAGTTAGCTGCCATCGGTAGCGAAGGTGTTCTTTGTATGCTCTCTGATTCAACCAATGCTGAACGTGATGAACTCATTCAATCCGATTCAAAAATCGGTAAATCAATCAATGAACTCTTCTCACGCATTTCAGGACGTATCATCATTGCGACATTTGCTTCAAACATGTATCGTATCCAGCAAATTATTGAAGCATCCGTCATGAACTCACGTAAAGTCGCTGTTTTCGGAAGATCTATGGAACGTGCTATTGAAGCAGGTATGCAAACCGGTTATATTAAAGCTCCTAAAGATACGATTGTTTCAGGAGATGATTTTAACAGACTTAAACCACATGAAGTGACGATTATTGTAACAGGTTCCCAAGGCGAACCTTTAGCTGCATTATCACGTATTGCTAACGGCTCTCATCGCCAGGTGAAAGCTATGGCTGGTGACACTGTGATTTTCTCTTCTTCTCCTATTCCTGGTAATCAAGAAGGTGTCAACCGCACCATTAACAAACTTTTTAGACTTGATGTCGATGTTATAACACATGGTCCGTTAGCAGACACACACACATCAGGACACGGTGCACAACAGGATTTAAAACTTGTCTTATCCTTGGTAAAACCAAAAATGTTCATTCCAATGCACGGTGAACACCGTATGTTGAAAACGCATAAAGAGCTAGCGATTGATTGTGGCGTAAGTCCTAAGAACATTTTAATCATGGATAACGGTGATGTTGCTGCATTAACAAATGATAGTATCAGACTTGCCGGCAAGGTAACATCTGGTGAAGTATATATTGATGGAACAGGCATCGGTGATATTGGAAGTACCGTGATTAAAGAAAGAAAACTTTTATCTGAAGAAGGATTATTTGCCGTTATTCTATCCATCAATTCAACGAATAAAAAGATGATCAATGAGCCAACTATCATTTCCAGAGGATTCATCTACATGAAAGGCAATGAAGAGATCACACAGTCTTTAGCTAATGAAGCGAAACGTATTACACAACTTGAGTTAAATAAAAAGATGTTTAATGAGCTAAATTTAAAGAATGCTGTGATTGATCATCTCAATCAAAAGATTTATGATTTAACACAGCGAAGACCACTTGTCATACCCGTAGTCGTTGATTTAAAAAATTAAGAGCAAACCTCTAAAGGATTTGCTCTTTTTGTTTAAATATAAGATAGAAATGCATCGAACACCAGTTTTGTAACAAACGCATCATCTTCTGCATCATGTGCTTGATCAAATGCGATATCATAATATGTTTGATATGCTTTAAAGAGTCCTAAATCATCTTTTAGATTAAAATAATCTTTATGAAGTTTCAAGAGATCAATAAAGTCATGATCTGATGTGATTTTTGGTTTTCCATGAAGGGTGAATGAATCATTTAACGCTGTTAAATCATTCTTTCCCCATACAATAAGCTTTGGATGGTACGTATCCATCACAGCTTTTAATCGTTCATAAAAAACATCGTAGGGTAATGCTTGACTAAAGAAGACTTCTTCATCTAGATTTAAAAATCGCTTTGTACGTTTTGATAGTGTGCGATTTTCTTTCGGTAATATGTAATACCCATCTTGAAGGACAGCATTTTGCTTAGCTTTTGATAAAACATAGCCTACTTGAATGATCTCAGGATGAAAAGGTTGATCGTGGTAGCCAGGCATTGTCATTTCAAAATCGATAAATAAATAATAACGATTTTGAGATAAGACATCTTTCATTTCTTGTCTTAAGGCATAGAGATCATAATGAACATGATAAGGATTTAATCTGATAATTTGATTAAAGTGTGCAACTTGATAATAATACATTTTACCCAGTTTTTTCATTTTGGGTTGAATCTCAAAATCGACTAAAACACCTTGATCTAGATAGAGGAAAAAAATCTTAGATAGACGATTAGATAAATAAAAACCAATCTTTCGTCCTTCTAAAATGATGTAAAAAATACTTTGTTTAGTATCAATACTATGAATGATTTTTCTCATATAATTTCCTCTTTAATTGCCTGTGCGACTGCTTTGGGTATACCCAGTTTGATAAAGTCTTCAGCGGTTGCTTCTTTTAATTGATCAATGCTTTTAAAATGGCTTAATAAAAGCTTTTTTCTTTTATCTCCTAAACCCTTGATATCATCGAGTAATGATGCATGTGCTTTCTTTTTGCGTGTTTCCCTGTGGAATGTGATTGCAAATCTATGCACTTCTTCAGATAGTTTAAGTAAGAATTTATAGATTTCACTTTGCTTAAGCAAAGGAATAACTTCTCCTTGGAAAACTAAAGCCTCCAAGGTATGCTTTTGATTCTTTTTTAAACCTGCAATTTTAATTTCAATACCAAGCTCATTAAGGACTTCTTGTGCAGCGTTTAATTGTCCTTTACCACCATCAACTAAAATGAGATCTGGCATCTCTTGGTTTTCAACAAGCAAACGTTGGTAACGTCTATAAGTGACTTCTTTCATAGCTTGGTAATCATCATTAGTTGTGGTCTGTAGATGGTATTTTCGATAACTCTTTTTATCAAAATCTCCATTTTTAAATGTTACCATAGCTGAAATTGGTGACGTACCAAAAAGTTGTGCATTATCAAATATTTCAATATGTTTGACATCGTGATGAATCAGTTCGGATAGATCCTCTAGGGCTTTTTGTCTTTTCTCATCTTTATGTCGATAAAGCATGAAATGATGTTCAAGATCATAATCAGCATTTTTAGAAGCTAAATCAGTGAGTTTCTTTTTGTCACCTTTTTGAGGAATAACCACTTTTTTGCCAAAGAATGGTTCGACATCATCTAAGGTAAAACGGTCAGAGAACAAGAGTTCATCAGGCATCATACTCTCATAGAATTGTTGAAGATAAGATAAAACTGCATCCATTACTTCAGATACATAAGCGAAGACGACTTGATGATGGTCGATAATCTTCCCTTGACGCATCATTAGTATCGATATAGCGATATCATCTTTGCTATAGGCATAACTGATGGCATCACGATCTGTAAAGTCATTTAGGTTAATGATCTGTTTTTCAGTTGTTTGTTCGATATAGTTGATCATATCGCGAAACTCAATAGCCTTTTCGTATTGCATCGCTTCTGATGCTGACATCATTTCACTGTTTAGTTTCACCAAGACATCTTTTGTGTCACCCTTAAGAAATTTAGTGATATCTTTGATAGTATCTTGGTAATCTACGTTTTGATGGATACATGGTGCTAAACATTGTCCAATATGATAATACAGACAGGCTTTTTTAGGGAGTGTTTCACACTTTCTGAATGGATATAAGCGATTGAGCATACGAACCGTCTCACGGGCAGCATAGACGTTTGGATATGGGCCAAATAAGCGACCCTTTAATTCTTTTTGTCGTACAACTTGGATTTTTGGATACTTTTCTTCTGTAACTTCGATATAAGGATAAGTTTTATCATCGACTAAGCGAATATTATATTTGGGTAAATATTGCTTGATTAAATTATTTTCTAGAATCAATGATTCTCGCTCACTGTTGGTTAATACATAATTAAAATCACGAATCTCTTGAACGAGTCGTGTCGTTTTTTCATTATGAGCTCCTGTAAAATAGGATTTTACACGATTTTTTAAATTTTTTGCTTTCCCAACATAGATGACTTCATCAGCTTCATTTTTCATCAAGTAACATCCAGGTTCAGTTGGTAACAACGCGATTTTGTTCTTGAATTTCATCCATCTTCACCCTTATCATTGTAACATAAACCTATACATAAAAAAAGAAAGCGGAAGCCGCTTTCCTAAGATTCAAAATCAATATGAACCTTGCCGTCTAAAATTTCTTCAAGTGCAATGCCAATACTTTTAACACATTGCGCATCTTCAACTTTTAATTTTTCGGCTTCAATAATATGTGCCACTTTACTTGCTGCATAAACAAGTTTGTATTTCGAGTCAATCTTTGATAACAGTTTATCAATCGAAGGATATCTCATACCATCTTTATTTTTAATCATGTCTATTTTTCTCCAATCATCTTAATGTAGTTATGAATAGTTCTTTCTGTTTTCGCATGTTCTGCACGAATGATGGCCATGATACGGTCAGCTGCATTGTTAACTTCATCATTAACAACAATATAGTCATACTTATGTGCAAGTAAGAACTCAGATTCTGCTTTGTTCATACGTTTGTCAATCATTTCTAATGTATCGGTTCCGCGAAGTTTTAAGCGTTCGTAGAGCGCTTTTTTTCCTGGTGGAACCAAGAAGATGAATACGGCATCTTTCATTTGTTTTCTGACCTGAAGTGCACCTTCAACTTCAATTTCTAATACGACTTCTTTACCTTGATCAAGTTGCTCTTCTACTTTGTCTCTTGGTGTTCCATAGTAGTTTCCAACAAATTCAGCCCATTCTAAAAACTTATTCTCTTTAATGCGCTTGAGAAAGGTTTCTTTGTCAACAAAATAATAATCAACACCATCGACTTCTCCTGGTCGAGGTGCTCTTGTTGTCATGGATACTGAGTAGACCAAATCATGGTTTGGCATCTGGAATAAAGCTCTTCTCACTGTGCCTTTGCCAACACCTGAAGGGCCTGATAATACGATTAGCAAACCACGTTCATTGAGTTTCATGAGGCACCTCCTTGAGTAGACATTTATTTATTATTATATATGATTTTTCACTGAGTGTAAATACTTATGAAAGAATTTTCACATCAATAGCGTTTTCACTAAGGCTTTTGTAAGGCGTTTATGCTAAAATAGACACGAGGTGGCATTTTCATGATCGACGGTTTTTTAATCCATCATTTAACACAAGAACTCAATCAAGAGCTAAACAAGTCACGACTTGAAAAGATCATTCAACAGGATGAACAGTCCTTTATTTTACAATGCTATCACCAGGGAAAACGTAAATCACTTTTGATTGATATTTCATCTGAACGTTTTCGTATGCACTTAACCGAAAAACCAATATCAAATCAAGTATCATCACACTTTGTGATGATGTTAAAGAAACAATTGGAAGGATCTATCTTGGAAAATGTCACACAACATCAAACAGATCGTGTGATCATCATTGATTTTACATCATATGATCTCATTGAAGGTCCTGTTAAAAAAAGTCTTGTTTTTGAAGCTATGGGTAAACACTCTAATTTGATTTTAGTTAAAGATGGCATCATTATCGATACGTTTAAAAAGATGTTCTTTGAAAGTGGTAGACAGCTTCTGCCACAAGCAACTTTTTCGTTTTTTCCAACTGATAAAAAAATATTTAATGATATTGACTATCACACGATCTCATCACCAAAAGATCTTGTTGAACATTACATGGGTATCTCACCTATGCTCTCTAAATACTTATTTGAAAATAAATGTCAAGTTAGTGATATCAAAATCAATCCGACACGCGATTTCACAAAAAAACAGTTTTATGTGTTCGATATCTTTGATGCTCAAGACGATAAAAAACATTATCTCTCATTATCACAGATGTTCGATGATGAGATTCAAAAAGATCTTCCAATTTATCTATCTGAAAAACAATTTATTGATAAACAACTCAAAAAACTCGCATCTAAAAAGGTACAACTCGAAAATCAACTTGAGCATACCGAGCAACTTATGTTACGTAAAAATCTAGGTGATCTCATCTACCAAAGCGGTATCGATGTGTCCTCAAGACAGTCTCATTTCACTTATGATGATCAGCTTTATGAATTAGACCCTACTAAAACACTCAATGAACATGCGCAAGACGCTTATAAATCATATCAAAAAGCAAAACGTGGCATTCATCATATCGAAGAGCAGATTAAATCAACCGAAGATTTAATTGAGCATTTCCAATCCTTATCATTTTTTATAACGGTCACATCGATGGATTCTATTAAAGATGTTGATCAGGAACTGATTCCCTATGGTTATAAAAAAGCGAAAACCAAAGTGACCCAAAAGAAAAAAGATAAGATCAACATTCTCACGATTAAAGATGTTGATGCTACTTATATGATTGGAAAAAATAACATTCAAAATGAGTACCTGACACATACACTCGCTAAAAAAGACGATTTCTTCTTTCATGTGAAAGAAGCTCCAGGATCTCATGTGATCGTTCAGACCTCACAACTCACAGAACCAGTTCTACGAAAAGCATGTATGTTAGCTGCTCATTTCTCTACACTTAAAAACTCATCATCGATACCTGTAGATTACACCAAAGTAAAACATTTAAAGAAAATTCCTGGTATTCCTGGATACAAAGTGATTTATCATACTTATCAAACGATGTATATTGATATTGACACTGATAAAGTAAATCTCTATTTAAAAAATGTCTAAAGCACAATTTAGACTTTTTTTATATAACTGGGGCAAATCATTTGAAAAGATGACTCGTTTGAGGTAAGATGAAAGTATCAAAAGGAGGAATTAAATCTATGTCTTACACATTACCAACATTAACTTATGCATATGATGCATTAGAACCATTTTTCGATGCGAGAACGATGGAAATCCATTACACAAAGCATCATCAAGCTTACATTAACAACTTAAACGCTGCTTTAGAAAAGCATCCTGAACTTAAGCTTTCTCTTGAAGAAATGCTTAAAGATTTAACCAAAGTTCCACAAGATATTCGTGGTGCTGTACAAAACAATGGTGGCGGCCATTATAACCACTCATTCTTCTGGTTATTGCTTAAGGTTAACAATGGTGCAACACCACAGGGTAAGTTATTAGAAGCCATCAACAAAGCGTTTGGTTCATTTGATGCCTTTAAGGAACAATTCAGCAACGCTGCTAAAACACGTTTTGGTTCAGGTTGGGCTTGGCTCATTGTTGACAACAATAAAGAACTTAAAGTCTTATCAACAGCTAACCAAGATACACCATTAGCAGAAGGTAAACCAATTTTAGGTCTTGATGTTTGGGAACATGCTTATTACCTCAATTATCAAAACCGTCGTCCAGATTATGTTTCTGCATTCTTTAATGTCATTAACTGGGACGTTGTAGAAAAACTTTACAAAGAAGCTTTATAACATCGAAATGCCGTACATCGGCATTTTTTTTGCAAAAAAAAGAGAAGCTTTTGCTTCCCTTAAATAGGTTGAGTTTCGATAATGGCATAATCGCCATCATCTCTTCTGTAAACAACGTTTGTACGTTTCGTTTCTTTATCTAAGAAAACATAGAAATCATGACCAGATAATTCCATAGCAGTAACTGCTTCTTCAGGTGTCATGGGTTTTAAATCAACCTTCTTGCTTTTCACAAGTTGACTTGCAAGAATGTCTTTTTCTAATGATTCAATATCAAATTCGCGACTATACGCTTGCTTAACACCTTCTTTTTCAAGATTGTTCTTAAGCTTGTCCTTATGACGTCTGATCTGTGCAACAAGTTTATCACTGACCTTATCGATAGCTGCATACATATCCATGTCAGAGACCTCTGCACGTAGAACAGTTCCTTTCGCGGGGATGGTTACTTCAACTTTGTGGTGATCTTTGTAGACTTTGCAGACGACCCGCACCTCTAAAATAACTTCGGGACCAAAGAAAGATACAACTTTGTGTAATCTCTTTTCAGCATATGCCTTAATGGCATCAGTCGGTGCAAAACCATTCTTTCCTACAATTTCGAATTTCATAGTTTTTCTCCTTTGCGAATTATATTTTCATAATGTCTGACAATCATGAGATCGCCAAACGACATGTGATCGATCATATCAAATACATCTTCATCCATATAGTCAAAAATGAGTAAGGGAAGATCTTTCATTGACTTTTGATGTAAATCATAATAACTTTTTAAAAATGATTGATAACAGGAGGGTTTCACTGGATAAACTTTTTTAATCATGGTGAACAGGTGAATCACACCTGAATCAATGGGGATTACTTCATAACTTGGCAAAAGTGGATATCGTTGATAGCATGATTCACACAGGTGGTGCGACTCCTTCTCTAACAAATTATATAAGTTCCTTCTTTTTATGATTTTTTTACGACAGTGTTCACAAAGCATAACAAGCCCTCCTAATTGATATTAGTGGGCTTGTTGGTTAATTACTTTTTATAAGCTTCGACAATTTTATCAATTAGGTGATGTGGAACTTCTTCATATCTTAAGAATTCACGGGTAAATGAACCACTACCTTGTGTCATCGCTTTTAAGTCGATGGCGTACTTGACAATTTCTGCTTCAGGAACTTCTGCAATAACAACTTGGAATCCTTCAGCTTGTTCCATACCTAACACACGACCTCTACGCTTGTTCATATCACCCATGACATCACCAACGAATTGGTCTTTGATGGTTACTTGAACTTTAACGATAGGTTCTAGAATGGTAGGTTGAGCTGATTTGCATGCTTCCTTAAACGCAAGTGCTGCTGCTAATTTAAATGAGATTTCGTTTGAATCTACTGGATGGTAAGAACCATCATATAGAGTTGCTTTAATATTGATGACTGGGAATCCAGCTAAAGGACCACTTTCAAGTGTTTCGATTAAACCTTTTTCAACAGCTGGGAAGTAGTTTCTAGGAACTGCGCCACCAAAGACATCTTCAGCAAACTCAAAATCCTTGTCGCTTGGTTCAAACTTAATCCACACGTGTCCAAACTGACCGGCACCACCAGATTGTTTCTTATGTTTACCTTCAGCTTGAACCATCTTTTTAATGGTTTCACGATAAACAATCTTTTGTTCATCGATATCCATATCAACTTTGAACATACTCTTAATACGTTCTAGAACGTATCCGAGATGGGTCATACCCATACCACCAAGTAAGAGCTGTGCCGTTTCTTTATTACGTTTAATTTCAAAGGTTGGATCTTCAAGATTTAATCTGTGAAGCGCCATTGAAATTTTATCTTCATCATTTTTATTCTTTGGATGTACAGCGATATAAATGACAGGTGTAGGTGCTTTGACGGCTTCATAGATAACAAGATTCTTTGGATCTGATAGGGTGTCTCCTGTTTCAATACCTTCAATTTTAGCAACTGCACAAATGTCACCTGCATGGAATGTTTGACATTCAACTTGCATTTTACCTCTTGGCATAAAGACGTTTGTGATCTTCTTTGATTCTCCTTTGTTTGGCTGACGTAAGTGCCTGCCGTGTCCTTTCTG
>DAOTHC010000028.1:0-9840 GCA_035447465.1 Acholeplasmataceae bacterium | reverse complement strand
TTTCGCATATGGTAATGCAGATTATATCGATTATGGACCAGAAAACTGGTATGGTATGCGTGAATGGAAGAATAGAATGTTTATTTTACTGATGCAAATACCAAGTTTTAGAACGTTATTTAAAGAACGTTTTGCTTATTATTATGATGAGATTCTGCCCATGATGAGTGCGATGATTCCTGTATTAGGTGAATCGTTAGAAGAGATGGCCGAAAGAAATTTTGAAAAATGGCCAATCTTGTCTACGTATGTTTGGCCTAATCCATGGGAAGTTGTCAACAGACAAACCTATGATTTACAAGTGGATTATGTACATACTTATCTGATTATGCGCAGCAATTGGATGGATCGAAGTCTTGATGGTTCTTCTTATCTTTATGGTTATTTTGAAAATTAAAAAAAACTATGCATCAACATAGCATAGTCTAGGTTCCATTTCTTTGATATCAATTAAGAGATGCTTGATATCAGTTAAATCTTCTTGACCTTGTTTAAGTGCAAGATCATAACTAACAATGTCAGTATAGGTCTTATCTAAGATATCTGCTTTATCTATAAGATAGCGATCAATTTCTAAAGTAACATGATATGAGAATGTTATTTTATATGTTTTTAAGTAGATTTTCTCATAAAACTTTGCGATTTTCATCGCATCAGCAGCTGCTTTTGTATAGGCTCTAACCAAACCACCAGATCCTAGTTTAATGCCACCAAAATATCTGACAACGACACATAAAATATCTGTCACATCATGATGTTTCAAAACTTCAAGTATAGGGATACCGGCGGTGCGAGATGGTTCACCATCATCTGATGCTTGTTGCTGTTCCTGGTGATTTCCAAAAAGTGATGCATAACAATAATGATTAGCTTTGGGATAGGTCAGCCTAGCATCTTCTAATGATGTTTCAAGATCATCTAAAGAATGCAAAGGATATAAAATCGCGATGAATTGCGACTTGTTAACTTCATAGACAATCTGTGTTTTTTCCTTTAAATAACGCATGTTCATCACCATAAGTAGTATATCATATTTACAGTTATTTCATTTTGTGATAGCATATAAATGTTAATGATTTAGTTCATATGCATGAAACTAATTGACGGGAGATATCTTATGAAACGTGCCATTGTTGACACGTCAACTGGGGGATTAGATTATTACCCATTTGAACATCATGTCCACATTTTAAGAATCAAAATATTTTTAGATGAAAAGGGATTTTTAGACGGATCAGAACTCAAAGCGGATGAGTTTTATCGCTTGATGAGAGAACATCCTGATATGGTGCCTAAGACTTCACAACCTTCCGTAGGAGAAGTGATTGCGTTTTTTGAGCATCTTTATGCTGAAGGCTATCAAGAATTCTTTGTTGTTACTATCGCATCAGTTTTATCAGGTACACATAATGCGATAACGCTTGCTGCTGAAGAGCTCAAAGATAAAATGAACATTAGAATCTTTGATTCTAAGACGGTTTGTTTCTCAGAAGGACTCTTTGCTCTTGAAGCTGATAAAATGCTTCAGATGGGGAAATCATTCGATGAGATTGAAGAAAAACTAAGTGATATGCGAAAGAAAAACACGATTTTCTTTGCAGTTGATTCATTAACACAACTTGTTTTAAATGGACGCTTATCAGGCGCACAAGCGTTTATGGGTAAACTGTTAAAGATTAAACCAATCTTGCAAGTTCAAGAATCAGGTCACATCGTATCGATTGAAAAGATTAGAAACATTAAGAACGCTTTATCATCGATTACCAGTAAGGTTCAGGCATATGCCAACGGTAGAGCTTTTGATGCCTATATCTTATATACAGGGAATCCTAGATTAAGAGATTTCTTTGTTGAAACATTGAAAATAGAACTGGGACTTGAAAACTTATATGAAGCACCCTCAACCCCTGTTGTAGGCGCTCATATTGGACCTGATGTCATAGGTGTGGGCATTTTCATCAAAGATTAATGAAGGTCGTTAGACCTTTTTTCTTTCATAAGATAATAAAACTAAATCTTTTTCATGTTGAACATTGGTTAAGCTGAACTGTTTTTGATGTGTTGAGAACAACTTTGTGCCTTCGCCAAGAAGATGGGGAGTTATAGCGATGATCATCTCATCAATTAAATCATCATCTAAGCAGGACTGAACAAAACGACCACCACCGATAAGCCAGATGTCTTTTCCCACCTCATTTTTTAGATGTGATACGATTGTTTTTGGACTTTCATCTGTCATGACACCTTCCTCGATTGATTGAGGTTTTGAAGAAAAAACAATTGTTTTAAGACCTTGATAAGGCCAAGCACTATGCGCTTTAATCCAATCATAGGTTTTTCTTCCTAAAAGAATGGTATCAATCTGATTTATTAAAGCTTCATAAGAAGTATGAACAAGACTAAGTGAATCAAAATCGTTTAAAAAGGATAAATCATCATCCTTACCTGCCATATAGCCATCTAATGACATGGCGATGTATAAAACTACTTTTCTCAAGTTGATCACCTCGCTATCATCCTATCATGTTCATCTGATATTCTCAATCGAAACGCCATCGCATCTTCACATCAATCATGGTATAATAATTACGGTGAAAAAAATGAGTACAATTAATCGAGCATTAAAAGTTATAAACATACTAAAACAAAATGGTTATGAAGGATACATCGTAGGTGGCGCTGTGAGAGACCACCTTTTAGGTGTTCCTACAACCGACATCGATATCACAACCAATGCAAAACCTTATCAAGTAGCAAAAATGTTTAAAACCATTCCAACAGGCATTAAATATGGTACAGTGACCGTACAATTTGGTTCTGATAACTTTGAAGTAACGACTTATCGAGTGGATGGCGAATATCAAGATTCAAGACATCCTGAAGAGGTAAGTTTTATTGCTACAGTAGAAGATGATGTCAAACGTCGTGATTTTTCAATCAATGGTTTACTGATGAATGAACAAAGAGAGATCATTGATTATGTTGATGGACAAGAAGATCTAAAGAAGAAAATGATTAAAGCAATCGGGGATCCATTCGTTCGCTTTAATGAAGATGCGTTACGCATGATGCGCGCATTCTATTTTCAAGCAAAATTAGGCTTTCAAATCGATAAACAAACACGTGATGCCATCACGTCATGTCGTCATAAATTAAATGATGTAGCTAACGAACGCATTTTAGCAGAAATCATCAAGATGTTTAAAGGACCACACTTAAAGAAAGCGATTCAATCGCTTGTGACCACGAAAGTACATGAAGTACTACCAGGATTAAAAGAAGGTTTTGAGTTTGCTTTAACGTTAGATGATATGCCATTTGTCGATGCTTTCTTCACGATGGCGTTTACACTGCATGGCAGTGTTCCTAAAGAATGGACATTCTCAAATAAGCACAGACATCGTTATGAAATGGGTAGCTATCTTGCTAATCAACCACAACCCTATGATCCTTATACACTTTACACCTATGGACTTGATCTTTGCTTGTTAGGCCATCGTGTTGCACATATGTTAGGTAAAACCAAAAACTATAAACATCAGATTGAAGAAGCATTCAAGAATCTTCCGATTCAAAGTGATCTAGATCTGAAGTTAAGACCTCAAGAAATGATCGCATTAACCCAGAAAAAAGCAGGTGCTTGGGTGAAAAACATCCAAACCGATATGGTGATCAAAGTCTTACGTGGTGAGCTTAACAATGATAAAAATGAACTAGAAGCATACCTTTTAGCCCAAGTGAAGGAGTAGTTATTTATGGAACTCAATGAAAATCAAACCTATAAAATCGTTGCTAAAGTTGAATCGATTAACAGTGGCGCACATTTCTCAAATACAACCGTGATGACAACGGATGGTGAACATATCAACTTAAAACTTGATTTTGAGCAACTTGGGCAATTATCTATGGGTAAAGTCTACCAGTTTGAAGCGTTAGCAATTGTAAAACTCGAGGATGAACTCGTGTTAAAATGTACTAAGATTACAAAAGCTGAAGAAGTTTTGGACGATGAAGCATTAGAAGAAATACTTGAAAAGTTTTATGTCTACGCTCCAATTCCTATGATGACCATTAAGCGTGGTATTGAATCTTATATGAATAAGATTGAAAATGACATTTTAAAGAAGATCACGAAAAAGATATATAAAGATAATGAAAAGATTTTCTACCTTCATCCAGCAGCAACCAAATTCCATCATGCCTATGTCGGAGGATTATCACATCATACGTATACCATGCTTAAGTTAGTTGATCCTTTCGTTCATGTTTATCCTTACTTAAATCGTGATTTACTTTATGCAGGAACAATACTACATGATATGTCAAAGATTAACGAAATCAGTGGTGTCGATGGTGAATACACCAAAGAGGGTTTACTCTTAGGACACCTTGTGATGCAAACCGTTGACATTGATCGCGTTGCACATGAATTAGGTTTCCAAGATACAGAAGAAGTCCTGATGCTTAAGCATATGATCATCTCACACCATGGTCAATACAACTTTGGTTCGCCTAAGAAACCTCAAACCGGAGAAGCCTTATTATTGTGGTTCATTGATACGATTGATTCTAAGTTTACAGTTTTAGGTGATACGTTAGAAGATACAGCAGATGGTACATTTACACAAATGATCTCTGTGATGGACAAGATGAAATTTTATAAACATAAAGTCAAATAATAAAGGAGCTCATCGCTCCTTTTTTTGTTATATAGATATAAGAAAAGCGGCTCACTGAGCCGCTTATTGCTTATAAACCTGAATTAAGAATGGTAAACCATGTACCGTAGAGGTCTTGATAGTTTGGATCAAAGACACCATCAACAGAGAGTAGGTATTCATCTAATTGACGAAGGTTGATTGCGCGAATTGTATCAAAACGTGCATTACCTGTTGAAGCTACAAAGTCTACATCTTGCACTAACTTAAAGATTAATTCTCTTTGCATGTAAGTGTTGTTATAACGTGTAAGAACTGGTGTTAAGTAGTTGTTGACTGCAGTTTGTACGTCTGTTGGAAGTACAACGCCTTCATCACTCTTTTGTTCTTTAATGTAGTATTCGATTTGTGAAGGTGTTAATGTTTCAGAATCTTCATTGTACACATTAAGTGTTTCATCATCTGCAGAAACATACTTGCCATCTTCATCATCATCAGCGCTGAAGATTGCTGATGTTGTTTCACCCATGTTGGTTGCTAAGATGAGGTGCCAACCGAAGTCGCTCATAACATCATCAAGTGCTTCTTCAGTGATCACTGTTCCATAAAGGTCTAAGAGTGGGAACTTAGCGTCATCATCTTCAATTTCAGTTAATTGTTGATGTAATGCCATAGCTCTGTTATAGAAGACAGGGTCTAATACAGAAGAACCAGTAATAAAGTTTGATGTGTTTGTAATTTGTGAAGAGATGTTTTCAAACTTTAAGTAGAAACCTAATTGACGGTATTCAGCCCATAATTGTTCGATTTGATAATCGTATGGAGGTGTAACACTGCCTCTTAAGATACGTCCTGAATTGTTAAATTCATTAGCCATAGCTGTTAAACCAGCAGCATGACCTGTGTAATTACCAATACGATCATAAATGAGTTCAACAAGATCAACTAAACCAGCTTTGATTTGATCAACAGAAGCTTGATCTAATTCACTTAAGTATTCAGCTGGGTTATCAGGTGTACCATCACCGTTTTCATCAAAGTAAACGAGTAAATGGCTAACTGTAATAGATTTGAAGTTATTGTATTGAAGTTCAGCTAAGTCAGCTAACTTTTCATAGATGGTGTAGTCTTCTGTACCATAATGTCCTTCCATGTCTTCCATGTATTGTTGTCTCAATTCTGGATATACATAAAGTTGATTAATTGCTTCTGCATTAGTCTTAGAACCGAATGCTAAGAGTAAGAAGTTTTCTCTACCCATTGAAGCTGGGAAACCAGCTGATGCGAAGTTATCAGCAGAGAATTGGCTGATGATATCTTCGAATTGGGTCTTATAAGAATCCATTTCATCTTCATCAATGGTGTAGTCTTCAGATGCAAGAAGAAGTTTATTGGATGCTAAGTCAAGTGCTAAATTGATACCATATGATTTTTCAAGTTTTGCATAGAAGTCATCAACTAAGATGTCCATACCATCGATTGATGCAATCACATCGCCTGACTTATCTTTTGTAGAACCTTCATAACCATAAGATTGTTCATAGAATGTACGTACGACTTTATCGAAGATGTTTAATTCTTTGTCTTCATAAAGTGCAGAAACTTTTGTAGAGATATAAGTTGATGTTAATTTGCTGTCTAAGAGTTCAGCGAATGCTTCATCTTTTTTAGCAGTTGCTGCTGCTGCGTCAGCAAACACTTCAACATCTTCATCGTCTTCACTAGCAACTAAGATACCTTCTTCAGTATCTGAGTCGTCAGCTGTCTTGTAGACAAGGTAACGGAATGATCCAAATGTTTGAACGCGTGATGAGAATGGTTTTTCAGTTGTTAAGTCATTAACATCTTCCATTTGAGTTTCTGCAGTTAATGTTGTATAAATATGATTCATTAAGCTTGAATTTAAATCATTTAAATCATCATAAGTATAAGTTGATGTGTAAGCAGAACCAGCTTGTGCAACGATAGATCCGTCAACAGCAATTTCAACTTTGTTTGCAGGATTAAGAATGTTATAAATGTTAACAAATTCAGATTTAACTTCAGCTGCAGTTAATGCTTCATCGGGTCTACCTGTTTCACGTGTTGTGCTAATCACGTAACGTTTGTAGTAATTTTCATAGTCTGCAACAGAAATTTGTGAACGATCTTCACGATCATTTCCTAATTTTGATAATAAACCTAAATCACTTAAGATGGTTACGATATGTCCATAACCTGTAGGTGTTTCGTCGTTTAAGTCGACATATCCTGGGTTACCTGCAGTGATGCGGATATCAGGAATCTTGTACCATAAACCTTTAGAGTCTGACTTAATGCTAGCTTGATATAATGCTGCATTAGCTTCATTTAAGTTGATGAAGCGAATCACAAGTGCATCAACATCGTAACGTCCTTCAAGGTTGTTCTTGTAGTAGTTAACAAGGTTTGCTTCTGTGATATAGTTAGAATTATCTTCATCAAGAACTTCTTCTTCAAGTAAACCCTTAGCATAATATCTTTGGGTTGCTCTTAAGACATAACGTTCAAGTAGAAGTGGAATACTTGCATAACCTTCGTATTTACCAGCTAATCCTAAAATACTTGCTTTCACTGCAGCAATGTCAATGCTGTTATCCAAGAGGTATAAAGAGTCAACGAATTGTTCGATGTTACGAACAAAACGATCAGGATTCTCAGTGTAAAACTTTTCTAAGTCTTCTAAATCGGTGATTTGATGAATAGCATTATTAATGGTTTCATCCAAGAATGTATTTAAATCTTCATCACCTGCTATAATCAATGCTTCTACATCATCAACCTGATCTGCAAAGATCTTTTCATCGACCATGGATGCTAAAACTGAAGCACCTTGCATACGCAATTGATCATATAATTCCTTTTCCGTTACGGTGATGTCACCAATCGTCAGATATGCGTCATCAGAGATGCTACCGTAAGGAGTTTTTTCACTACTGCTACATGCGGCTAACGTAAGCAAGCTAGCAAAAATTAGCACAAGCATTGCAAGCTTTCTTAGTGTTTTTGTTTGATTCATTGTGTTCACTCCTTCAATGTATTTCATACAAGCAAGTATAATATAGCATTTTTTACGGGCTTATGCAACCACTTTCATTTTATTCGTAAATCTCACACATTTTTATGATATCATTAAAGAAGGTGAAGTAAAATGGAAATTTTCGTGCTTGCCAGCGGCTCAAAAGGGAATGTAACCTACTTAAAAGTAGGAACTCAAAAACTCTTCATCGACGCTGGCATTTCTTATCAAAAAATCAAACAGAAGATGAATGAGTATCAAGAGAACATTTTTGATGTCAAATCACTCCTCATTACACATGAGCATCATGACCACGTGATGGGTTTAAAAATGCTCTTAAAATATGGTGCGATTGAACATGTTTATTTAACAAAAGGAACCTTAAATAGTTTACCTGTTGATGTGGTTTCGATGTTTTTACATACACATATCATTACAGCAGATGTTCCTTTTGAAATTGAAGAAGTTAAAGTCACGCCCTTTATGTTATCACATGATGCGGAGGAACCTGTGGGTTTTGTGATCTCAGATGATGAACATAAAATGGTTGTACTAACTGATACGGGTTATGTGGATGAATCCTATTATCCATTATTAAGTGGTGCTGATCTATACCTTTTAGAAGCCAATCATAATCCATTTACCCTTTTTCAATCGCCACGACCCTTTTTACTTAAAAAGAGAATCGTGGGAGAAAAAGGTCATTTATCCAATGAAGATGCAGCAAGACTGATGAATCTATTTGTTAAAGAAAAAAGCATATGGGTTGTTGCGCATATATCAGAGGATTGTAATTGCATTGATGATATCGATGAAGCCATTGTCAAGTGTTTTGATGATCCCACAAAGGTTGAAGTTCTCTATGCATCTCAGGAAAGTCTTCCAGGTATTATCTTATGATTAAAATTATTGCAGTTGGTAAAATGAATCAAAAAGGATTGCTCGATCAGATGCAATACTATATAAAACAATGCCCAGTTAAAATTGAAGTCATCGAGGTTGCTGATGAAAAACAGATAGAAGGCATGCATGTAGAAGGTGAACGGATTTTATCTAAGATTAAAGATCAAGATGATGTCATCTGTTTAGCTATTAAAGGTAAAATGATGTCTAGTGAAGATTTTGCAAAACTTCTAGATGAAAAAATGACATATCAAACCAAAGATATTGTGTTTGTCATCGGAGGATCTTACGGTTTATCTGACGATGTGATGAAACGAGCAAATGCTGAAATTTCTTTTTCAAAAATGACGTTTCCCCATCAATTAATGCGCTTAATCTTGGTTGAACAAATTTATAGAGGTTTGATGATCTTAAAACATCACCCCTATCACAAGTGAGGATGTATGAAGTATATATTTTGGGATTTCAATGGCACCATCTTAGATGATGCACGCTTATGTTATGATATCTTATCCGAAATGTTAAAGGAAGAAGAAAGACCTCCAGTAACATTTGAAGAATATTTAATGATTTTTACGTTTCCAGTTGAAGCGTATTACGATGTGGTTTACGATTTAAAGAAAACAAGTTTTATAGAACTCGCACATCGCTTTATTGAACGCTATCAACCCAGAAGTCTATCATGTCCACTTCATGAAGGTGTTCTTGAAACGATTAAAGCGTGTGAAGATATGGGTTATATCAATGTTTTACTTTCTGCCTCTGAAGAGAAAAATCTTCATGAACAGTTAAGACACTACGGTATTGAACATTTATTTAATGCCATTTTAGGAACGAAAGATGTTTACGCAACCTCTAAAGTCATGGTCGGTAAAAGGTTTATGGAAGAACAAAAGATCAACCCGAAAAATGTCTTAATGATTGGTGATACACTTCATGATGCTGAAGTTGCTGAAGCGTTAGGCATCAACATTATTCTTTACACGAAAGGTCATCAACACCCATCGCGACTTAAAAAGTATGAAACAATTGACCAAATTCAAGCATTGCTTGGTAAAATAGAAGTAATAAACACACAAAGGAGATAAAAATGAGCAAAGTAGCTATATTAGCATGTAGTAATGCTGGCCTTGATTACCTTGATTATCCAAAAGACATTCGGATTTTACGTTCTGTCATTCACTTTGGTACAGATGAAGCTTATGATGACTTTGTACAAATGGATGCTAAGACGTTTTATGA
>DAOTHC010000027.1:0-9923 GCA_035447465.1 Acholeplasmataceae bacterium | reverse complement strand
TTGTTTGCTAGATGCTGTTTCATCCTGTTTAGCAAAATGATGTTCTTTAACTACGGGAATCGTTTGCATAATATGCTTTTCAATCGCTTTTAAAAGATTTAATTCATCCTTATGACAAAACGATATCGCTTCTCCTGAGAGTCCTGCTCTTCCTGTTCTACCGATACGATGGATATATGTTTCTGGTGTTTCAGGAAGATCATAATTGATCACATGGGATAACTCATCAATATCAATACCTCTTGCTGCAATATCTGTAGCAACTAAGACACGTAACTTTCGCTCTTTAAATTCATTTAGCACTTTGAGACGATGATTTTGAGATTTGTTACCATGAATAGCTTCTGTTTTTACACCATAACTTAAGAGTTCTTTAACAAGTTTGTTAGCACCATGTTTTGTTCGTGTAAAAACTAATACAGAAGCCATTTTAGGATTAACAAGTAAATCAATTAATAAATTGGTTTTCTCTTTCTTAGACACATAATAGAGTGATTGTTTGATAATCTCAAGTGTTGTTTCAACAGGTGTTACAGCAACTCTGATAGGATCTTTAAGTAAGCTGTTCGCTAAATCTAAAATGTCCTTTGGTACGGTTGCTGAAAAAAGCGCTGTTTGTCTTTGTTCAGGGATGAATGATACGATCTTTCTAACGTCTCTGATAAAACCCATGTCAAGCATGCGATCTGCTTCATCTAAGACCAAATACTTCACGTGATCAAGATGGATAAATCCTTGATTCATTAAATCCATCAATCGTCCTGGGGTTGCGATTAAAACATCAACACCTTTTTTTAATGCAATCTCTTGATTGCGTTGAGAAACACCACCATAAATCACTTCTATCTTCAAGTTCAGGTTTTTACCATAATTGCGAAATGATTCCTTAATTTGCTCTGCAAGTTCTCTTGTAGGTGCTAAAATAAGTGCTTGGATATGTGGCTTGATCGAAGGATTTGTTTGCTGTTGATACAATCCTTGTAGAATAGGTACTGCAAAAGCTAATGTCTTTCCTGTACCTGTTTGTGCACTTCCTAAAATATCTTTACCTTCTAATAAAATGGGGATAGCTTGTTCCTGAATAGGTGATGGTATTTCATAACCTTCATGTTCTATTGCTTGTAAAATGGGGGTAATAATGTTTAATTCTTTAAATGTCATTGATAATGCTCCTTATGGTTTATTGATGAATGTACGCCATAGAAAAAAGCGCTATGGATCAAAGCCTAATAACGCTTAATAATTAACAGATCATTTTACATGTAAAAAGTTTTAAGTTAAGATGGCGTATATAACTAAGAACTTCAAGTCTATTCATCAAACAAGAAGCATACCAATCATACCATAAAACACTATAATATACAAATAAAGATAAAGAAAAGGGCTTCGATGAAGAAGCCCTTAAACATGTTTGTTAGTTGTTTAACTAAACCACATTGAGGAAAACAATATAAGCGATGAATAATGCAGTAGCTACATAAAGAAGTGGACTAACTTCTTTAGCTTTTCTGCTTGAAACCATAACAACGACATAGGTTAAGAAACCAAAACCAATACCATCAGAGATGGAATAAGCTAAGATCATGACCATAATCGTCATGAATGCAGAAATTGAAACTTGCCAATTATCCCATTCAATCTTGCCAATGGATGCAGCCATCATTGTACCAACAATGACCATAGCAGCTGCGGTGACACTTGGTGTAATTAACGATAAGAGTGGTGATAAGAAGATAGATAATAAGAATAAGATACCTGTGAAGACAGATGCTAAACCAGTTCTTGCACCTGCACCAACACCACTTAATGATTCAATGTATGAAGTAACGGTTGAAGTACCTAATACTGAACCAACAACGGTTGCTGAAGCATCAACAACATTAGCTTTTTGAAGATCTTCTTCTGTAACGCCTTCCATTTGACCTGTAACTGCAATTAGTGTACCGGAAGTATCAAAGAAATCAACAAATAAGAATGCAAAGACAGCCATCCAACCAGCAGGACCTGATAATAAGCCACCTAAACCTCTAAATGCACCAGCAAATGTAGGTGATAATGAAGGAACTGAACCGAAGAATTGTGTGAATACTGGCATGTTATCAACTTCAAAAATAAGACCAACAAGTAAACCTACAATCGCAGTTGTTACAAGGCCGAAGAATACAGCAGCTTTTAGCTTGAATGCCATATATATCATGGTGACAATAATACCAAATAATGCTAATAAAGCTACTGGGCTTGTAAAATCACCGAATGATGTGTTTGTTCCACCTGTATTAACAATAATGCCAACATTGACTAAGCCGATATAAGCAATGAAGAAACCAATACCAGAACCAATGGCATATTTTAATGATTGAGGAATTGCATTAACGATTTTTTGTCTAAGACCTGTTAATGTGACGACTAAATATGCAATACCAGATACAAAAACAGCTGCAAGTGCTTCTTCCCATGAATAACCCATGTTCACAACAATTGTGAATGAGAAGAATGCATTAAGACCCATACCTGGAGCTAATGCAACGGGTAATTTAGCAAATAAACCCATCGCAATCGTAGCTAAACCTGCTGCAAGTGCTGTAGCTAAGAACACAGCATTTAAATCTAATCCAGCAACTAACTGAATTGTGCCACCAGAACCATCTGAAACGACGCCACCCATAAGTGATGGGTTAGCAAACAAAATGTACGCCATAGTAAGGAAGGTTGTTAAACCACCTAAGAGTTCTTTACCAATGGTTGTACCGCGTTCTTCAATTTGAAAGAACTTTTTAATAAACTCCATTTTCATTCTCCTTTGATTGTATTTTGTATTCATATGTATGCCAAACAAAAAAATAAAAAAACCACAAATGGTATGTGGTTTCTACATATGAAAACAACAAAAAGAATGTTTTCATATCGTAGTCGCGAATTTTACGGAACCGCGGTAGAAACTTGACCTCCACATCAGGTCGATTATACGATACATTGAATACGAGATTATTATAGCAAGCAAAATCTTTGATGTAAAGATGGGAAATGATGTAAGCGTTTACTGATGATTTGTTTCATATTGTTTCATGATTGGGTAGGTGCGGGTGATGGTTTACGCTTAACAATCATCATTGAAAATTTGATGAGAAGTGTACTTAATGCTGCACCACTCGCTAAAGCGAGTAAGAATGTAGACCATGAAGGTGTCCATAAAAGAATGAAGATACCACCATGTGGTGCAGGTAGTGTTGTTTGTAGCATAGCAACCATGAAAGCACCAAACATACTTCCGATGATCATCGGTATATGAATAACTTTTTTATATGTTTTCACAAAGGGGACTGCGCCTTCAGAGATAAACGATAATCCCATCAAGAGTGTCTGTTTACGCTGTTTGATTTCGAGTTCAGAAAAATCACATTGAAAAATCATTAAAGATAGTGCAATCGCTAAGGGTGGCGTCATACCAGCGACCATAACGGCTGCCATCATGATGGAATCGTGGACATGAACGACAGAGATTAAACCGATTAAAAAAGCTATTTTATTGATGGGTCCTCCAAGATCAAAGGCCATGAGTGCTCCTAAAATAAGACACGTGATGATTAAGGCTATACCTGAAAGATTTGTCATGGCTTCAATCAGCCATAATGAAAATGGACTCATCACAAAATTAATACCTAGCATGATAATGCTCGTCAATAAAACGCCCAACAATGGGAAGATTAACATGGGCTTTAAGCTTGTCATTGATTTAGGCCATTTAGAAAAAAGCCATTTGATGATTTCAATGGTATAACCTGCAGCAAAACCTCCTAGAATAGCTCCTAAAAAATAAGACTCTCCCGTATAAGCAAGTGCACCTGCAATAATCCCTGGTGCAATCCCTGGACGATCAGCAATCGAATAAGCAATATAACAAGCTAAGATAGGATACGTGTATTCTAATAAGCGTAATCCTGTATCATGTAGATATGGAAATTGATCACTAAAAAGACCGTAGGTTGTCATGGCAATCAAAAGACCCCCAGCAACAACCAAGGGGAGTGTATAGGATAAACCATTCATGATATGCTTATACAGATTAAAACGTTCTTTCATGTTTATTCCTCTTGATGGTTATAGATTTTCACATGACCATCAAGTAATGATTGAATGAGTGGATACGCTTCTTGAATCCCCTTTTGAATCGATACATTAATGAGTGGTTTCCCATGAAATCTTTTTTTATCAATGTAAATATCTGAAGCAATGATCACACCAATGCTTTCGGATATATTTTTTTCTGTCAGTTTATTTTCAACCCCAATGGCACCATGTGTTTCACACATGATGTTAACACCTAATGACTTTCCTGCATTTTCGAGCATTTCAGCTGCCATGTAGGTATGTGCAATGCCTGTGGGGCATGCAGTGACACATACAATTTTTTTCATAGGTCCTCCTAGTTCATCGTATGAAGTAACTGAAGAGCTTCATCGATGGATGATACATCACGAAGGGATGTTCTAAAATCTTCATGCATCAGTTTTCTTGATAGCATAGCTAATACTTTGAGATGTGCGTTAGTACCATCTTCTGGCATGGCAATCATGAAGAAAAGATGTGCATCTTTCCCATCCATGGCATCAAAGGGGATGCCTTCAACACTCCGTGCAAAAACGACCGAAGGAATGATGACGTGAGATGATTTAGCATGAGGTATAGCAATACCGAAACCAATGCCTGTGGACGTGATGGACTCACGTTCATAGATATCTTTAAGAAAACCATCTAAATCATCAATTTTATGATGCTTAAAAAGTGCTTCAGCGAGATGTTGAATCGCTTCTTCTTTGGTATCTGCATCAAAATCTAGTAATACATTCTCTTCTTTAATTAAATCTTCAATGTGCATGTTATAGTTCCTCTATGATGACTTTCGTTTGATATTTTTGAATGTCTTTATGTGTTGCTAGTGTTCCTGAAAAAACGGTAGCGGATGCACAAGCAACCGCTTCAATGAAGCTTAGTTTAGGATCTTGTGTCAGTTGGTACATCGCAACAAATCCCGCAACCATGGAGTCTCCGGCACCAATTGTTGATATCGCATGACCTTCAATAGGATGTGCTAAGTATGCTTTTTCATTATTTAAGTAGAGAGCGCCTTGCTGACCTAATGAAATCATAAGATGTTCAACACCTCGATAAATGAGTTGTCTTCCATAAAAGATGATTTCATCGATTTCGGTTAAGTCCATCAATAAATAGTCATTAAGTTCTTTTAAATTGGGTTTCATTAAAAACGGTTTGTGATCAATGAATTGATGAAACATATCACCTGGTGTATCCATAATAAATGGTATTTCTTTTTCTTGACACAGTTGAGCAATTTGTTGAAATGCATCATGTTGACCAGAGGGTGGTGAACCACCAATAATGAGTAAGTCATCTTTTGTCATATGTTTAACATAATCTATAATCATCTCAAATGTTTGATCACTCACCCTAGGACCTTCATGATTGATCTCTGTTTCATGATCAACTGTCATTTTGATATTGATACGGGTATCACCATCAATCCATAATGGTTTTAAATCGAGATCATAATCATCTTTCATACGCTTCAGTAGGTATTCACCGGTAAAGCCACCTAAGATGGTAATAGGGATGGAGGGTATGCCAAGATTCTTAAGAACAGCAGAAACATTGATACCTTTTCCACCTGGATAGAGCGAGGCTTTTTTAAACCGATTGAGTTGATTAAGTTCAAAACGATCTACCTTGATTTTATAATCAATCGCAGGATTGAGAGTCATTGTATAAATCATGTCCATGATCACCCCTATAGTCTTATTGTAACGGATTTCTGGTGAAATGACCATAAATCATGCGTACAAAAAGAAAAAGGTGTGTTGACACACCTTTATGCGATCGTTTTTCTTTTAAAATTACCAAACACGTTTTTAACAGGTCTTGTTACAATAAACGCATTAGGATCTACTGATTTAACTAAACCTACGAGTGCGTGCAGTTCATAAGATGAAATAACAACGTAGATTAATGTCTTCTCATGATGTGAATAAGCGCCTTCTACACGCATGAGTGTCACACCACGATAAACCTTATGCAAGATCTCATCAACTAACGCTTGCGGCACACTCGTGATAATATCGACTGATAAAAACTGATATGATGTATGCATACGATCCGTTAAAATCGTTGTAACAATGATTCTAATGACGGTATAAGATGCGATAACACCACCTGAAATGATTTCACCTGATGGTCCTAATTTACCACCAACGATCAAACCACCGGCAATCGCAATCGCCACATTCATTATCATCGATATGAAACCAACCGATTTACCTTTTCTAAGTGAAACAAATTGAGCGATGATATCAAGACCACCCGTTGATGTTCCAAAACGTAGGGCTGCGCCACCGCCAATACCGATGAGTAGTCCACCCAAAACAGCTGCAGCAAACGCATCACCACGTTCGTTTAAACCCATATTAATGACAGGTAACCATGACAAAATAAATGCTTGTAATAAAATAGAAATAATGGAATGAATGGTAAATCGATGAGATACTCCAAACCAACCTAATAAAAGAATGGGGATATTCAGTACGATAATGAATACACCTAAGAAATGTGGCCCAAAATCAATACCAAACCATACAAAGAAGGCATCTCTAACGAGCTGTCCTAAACCAGGTATACCACCTGTATAAAGTGGTACAACAGATGCTTCTAGAAACCACGAAACGCCAATACCATAAACAATGGTTGAAAGAATCACAGCAATTAATCTTTCAACTTCTGGTAAGACGTGCTGTTTCATCTGATCAGATTGAAAGAATGTTTTGATGTTATTCATGTTGATCGTTTAAAATCTCTTCGAGTTTCTTATTTAAATCATAACGTTCAAATAAGACTTCAGCCTTACCTAAAGTTTGTTCCTTAAACTCACCAAAGGTCTTTAGTGAGTCAAAGGAAAAGTCGGTTACACCAATTTGTTTACAGATCCGTTTAGATGTTTCCGGAATAAAGGGTTGTAATAAGATCGCTACATAGCGAATGGTTTCTAATAAATGATAGAGTACGTGATCTAAGACGTCTTGTTTTTCAGGATTCTTGAATAATGCCCATGGTTCAGAAACATCGATGTACTTATTTGCAAAACGTGCTAGTTTAACAATTTCTTCTAACGCATCAGCAACCTTAAGTTCATCCATATAAGCTCTTATAGCTGGTAAAACAGCGAGTGCTTTTTCTTGAAGTGATAATTCAAAAGGTTCATCAAGGATGACTTTTTTAATCACACCTTCTCTGTATTTATGTGCCATACCAATCGTACGGTTAACTAAATTACCAATGGTATTTGCTAAATCTGAATTATTTCTTTCGATTAAGAGTTCATAAGTGATGTTTCCATCAGCAGCAAACGGTATTTCATGTAACACATAATAACGAACTGGATCAACACCAAAATAGTTTACTAAATCATCTGTGTACATTGTGTTACCAACTGATTTACTCATCTTTGATTTATTAACCAATACCCAAGGATGTCCAAATACTTGTTTAGGCAACTCTAAGCCTAAAGCCATTAAAATAATCGGCCAGTAAATGGTATGAAATCTTAAAATATCTTTACCAATCAGATGAACATCTGCTGGCCAATATTTTTTATATGCTTCTGTTAAAGGTTGATCTGGGTGATAATCAAGTCCTGTAATATAGTTAGATAGCGCGTCGATCCATACATAGACGACATGTCCTGGATCAAATTCAACAGGAATTCCCCATTTAAATGACGTTCTTGATACAGATAAATCAGGAAGTGGTTCCTTGAGGAAATTTTGAATCATTTCATTTCGACGAGATTCAGGTTCAATAAATTCAGGGTGCTGTTCAATATGTTTAAGCAAGCGTTCTTGATAAGGTGCTAACTTTAAGAAATAAGCAGCTTCTTTTGTCCAAACTGGAATATCACCATTTGGGCACTTACCATCAACGATATCTTTTTCTAAAATGAAAGCTTCTTCGCTAACGGAATACCATCCTTCATATTCACCTAAATAGATATCACCTTGATCGTATAACTTCTTAAAAATCGCTTGAACGGACTTAACATGTCTTTCATCTGTGGTACGCACGAATTGATCATAAGAAACCCCTACTTTATCATAGATGCGTTTGATCTCTTCAGAGATATGATCCACATAAGCTTGAGGAGATAACTCATTTAAAGTTGCTTTACCTTCAATCTTTTGTCCATGTTCATCAGTACCTGTTTGAAAAAAGACGTCATAACCATCAAGACGCTTAAAGCGAACAATACTATCTGCCAAGATTGCTTCATAGACATTACCAATATGGGGAATCGCTGAAGCATAAGCAATGGCTGTTGTTAAGTAAAATTTTTTCTTTTCCATGATAAAACCTCCTAAAAATACATAAACGCCGTCCTTAAATAACTCTAAGGACGACGTTAATCGCGGTACCACCTTAGTTCTGATTGCTCAGCACTCTAAATCCTTAACGCGGATGGGACGTTTTAGCCTACCTATCGGCTAAAAGGCTCGAAAACCATGTTCATCACTGCCTTGGATCGCTTGCACCAACCGCGAACTCTCTAAACGAAGGACATTGACTACTCTTTTTCTCATTGCCTATTACATACATATTATACAGTTTGTTTTTAAAAAATCAAGCGAAAACCTAATCGATTTTAACAATTTTATATACATCATTTTTTGAGATTTCATGCTTCTTAGCAACAATCTTCATCGCTTCTTTTGATGGATAACCTTCTTCGATAAGTGTTAAATAATGCGTTTTAACATCTAGAAGTGGTTTTTCAGTTTCTATAGATCCTTCGATCACGATGACATATTCACCCTTTGGATTCATTTCCATCGTAACGGCTTCTTCTAAATCAGTGCGAATGATGGTCTCAAATGCTTTAGTCAGTTCTCGTGTAATACTGATGTTTCTGTTTCCTAATGTTTCATATAAAACCTTAAGTGTTTTATCAATCCGTTGAGGAGATTCATAGATAATCAATGTTTCCCTACGGTTGATGTAGGGTGATAGATAGGTGATCTGATCCTGTTGTTTTCTTGGTAAGAATCCAATAAAGGTAAATGGTTGGATGATTAAACCCGATGTCACTAGTGCTGATAAGATTGCAGATGCACCTGGAATAGCAACCACATAAAAACCTGTTTCAATCACTTTTTTGATGATTTCATATCCTGGATCACTGATGCCAGGTGTACCTGCATCACTGATCAAGGCGATATGTTTACCTTCTTCTAACAATTTAATAATTCTTTCTTCTTGTTCTGCTTTATTAAACTCATGATAGCTTAGAAGTGGCTTATTGATATGATAGTGTGACAAAAGCACAGATGACGTTCTCGTATCTTCAGCTAAAATAAGATCTACTTGTGATAAGATTTCGACTGCACGATACGTGATATCCTTTAAGTTTCCAATGGGTGTTGAAACAACATAAAGGGTTGCTTTTTCTTCTTTAAAACTCTTTTGCATCAGTGGTTAACCACACGTTTTGCTTTTTCACGTAAATCGCGTTCCATATAAACGATTTGCATGAGTTGTTTTTTCTTTTGGTCATTGATCATAAATTTTTCTCTTAGCCCCTCTAAGAAAAAATGTTCTGTTGTATTATAAAAATCATCAACCATCGTCACTTTTACAAGATTTAAATAGACGATGTGTCTTACTGTTGGACTTGCTTCACAAAAATACTCTATCGTTTCATCTAAATCTTTCGATAGTGCGAACTGATACTCTTGTACAATACCATCACCCACTTCAGCAAGCATCATGTTTAGAAGGCGTTGTTCAATTTCAGTTGGTTTCCCATCGACAGATACCATATGCATGACGAGATCTAAAAACTTCAATTTTTCTTTTCGATTTAAAAG
>DAOTHC010000026.1:0-10028 GCA_035447465.1 Acholeplasmataceae bacterium | reverse complement strand
TTTCAAGGACGAGTTTATCAGGAAGTGTGACCCCTAAAATTTCTGATCCATCATAAAACATAACTTCAACAGATAAACCTTCATAAATATAATTGAGTTCATGTTCAATTTGATACTTAGGAATTTCAATTTGTTCATATGTTTCTGTATTCATGAAAACATGCTTGTCGCCATCTGCATAAAGGTATTGCATCATAATCTTATCGATTTGTGCGCGATCTACCTTTGTTCCTGCATTAAATGTGACGTCTGTAATCGAGCCTGTTCTTAAATTTCTAAGCTTTGTTCTAACGAACGCGCCACCTTTACCGGGCTTAACATGCAAGAATTCGATGACAGAATAAATGTTTCCTTCATATAATATCGTTTGTCCAGTTTTAAAATCATTGGTACTAATCATGGTTATTCTCCTTACTGGTTTTTTGCCGTTTTCATTATACATGAAACCATGCATTTACACAACAAAGAATGTCTTTTTTTGCAAAAACACATACTTTTTATGCGTTTTGTTCGATTGAAAGTACATATTCGACAGCTTCAAAATAAGATACAAGCTGTTTTCCCATAAAGCACGCATCACAAACATCTTTGATAAAATCTACCTGTCTGAAAGCTTCTCTTTTGGTGATATCGGATAAATGAACTTCGACTTTAGGGATATCAATCATCTCTAGTGCATCACGAAGTGCAATAGATGTGTGCGTGAGCGCGCCTGGATTAATGATGATCGCATCATAGTTTTCATCCATCGCGTGATGAAGCACATCAATGAGCTCACCTTCATAATTAGATTGATAAAACGTAAATTCTACTGTTTGATATTCATTAACTAAAGCATCATAAAGATCATCTTGCGTCATGGTGCCGTAAAGTTTAGGATCACGTCGTCCAAGCATATTTAAATTGGGTCCGTGAATGAGTAAAATGTTCACTTTTTTACCTCCTTTAGATGTTTGATAATCGCATCAACAGTTTTTTCTTCATCATGATCGTTAGCGATAATCACATCTGCAAAATCGATATATTTAAGCATGCGTTCTTCATAGAGTTGTTCTAATGACTTTTTGCGTAGTAAAGGGCGTTTCACATCATCAATTAAACGCTCTTTGATAATGTCAAGTTCGGTGTTGAGATAAACTTTATAGCCGTTCATCTTGGTTTTATTATCTTTGATGGTCACAATCCCACCGCCACATGAGATCACAGCATCTTCTTCTTTAATTGACATCAGACTTTCAGTTTCTAGTCTTCTAAATGTTTTTTCACCATATTTTTCAAAAATGTCATCAATAAACATGAGGGCATCTTTTTCTATGCGTGCATCTAAATCAATGAATGGATAAGCTAGTTTTTGAGCTAACTTTCTACCAATGGTTGTCTTGCCTGAACCAGGCATTCCGATCAAATAAATTCTCATTTAATGAACTTCCTTAACAGGATCTACTGAAAAACCGTAGATCAGTTTAATGACTAAACTCAAATAAATGATAGCAACCCAGGTATCTAAACCAAATACGGTGAAGATGAGGGCACCCATGGCTAAGTTAACACCAATAGCAACAATTTCTTGTATATTTCTTTTCTTGATTGAGAAAATGATGAAATTGAATGCGACTAAAAGTGCATAGACATAAAGACCATAACGAAATTCATGAAGAGTTAACCAAGGTAAGATGAGTGCATGTGGATGAACTAAGACAAATATCTTTCTTAAGTTAGGATGTTCATGATAATAATCATGTACCATCGGACTAAAATTAGCGATGATACCACCATAGATATCGATCATTAAAATGACCAATAGGACTTGACGATATGTCTCTAGAACTCCAAAAGTGATATCACTCAACCAAATCGTCAAAAGGGTCATACCAATTGAAAATAAGATGAGTAATACAATAAATGGAAGTGTCGTTTCTTTACCTAGAAATGGATGTAAAAATGTGGGTACTTTAATTTTTTTCATGTTAAACCTCCAGGTAATCTTGAATCAACTTCATGACATCTTCGATGATGGATGGTGATAAAGCATCGATCACCACGGGATGCATTTGATTGATAAAATACGTTTTTTGTTTTTTTGCTAGTTTTTTTGAGACTTTGATGATATTTTCTTTCATCTCATCCAATGAGAGTTCACCCGATAAATACTGATCGATTTCACGATAACCAATGGCATTGATATGGATATCTTGATCTCTTAAACGCTTTACTTCATCGATGAAGCCTTCTTTGAGTTGAAGTTCAAGTCGTTGCCATAGTCGTTCTTCTAATATCTTACGATCTAAATCGAGATAGATAATTAAAGGATGGTATAAGCGTTCATCTTTTTTATTTTTAGATGATCTCGGTTCACCTTGTTTAGCTTGTTCTAAGGCTCTTAATAGTCTTCGTCTATTATGTGGATCTATGACAAGATTAGGATCAAGTACCATCAATTCTTGATAAATGTCTTCTGTTGAGACATCTTGATACATCTGATCAAAACCTTCATCTCGTTGTTCATGAACAAATTCAAAACGACTGATGACTGCATTCATGTAAAAACCTGTGCCACCAACGATAATCGGGAGATCAATCTTATCAATTAAGTTTCTCACATCGGTTTGAAACTCAAAAACAGAATAAGATTCTCCAGGTTTTTTGATGTCCAGAAGATGATGTTTAATACCTTCTTTTTCACTTTCCTTGATTTTGGCAGAGCCAATATCAAGACCTTCGTAGATCTGTACTGAATCACCGTTAATGATTTCACCATGAAATCGTTTAGCGACTTCAATGGAAAGCTTTGTTTTACCTGATCCTGTTGGACCCACGATCATGATGAACTTTTTCATTTAAACCACCCGCTTAAACATGCGTTCAACATCATAGTGAGATAGTTTAATCATGGTTGGTCTACCATGTGGACAGTGATATGGATTTTCACAGGATCTAAGTTCTTTCATTAAGTGTTCAACTTCTACAATTGATAAAGCCTTATTCGCTTTAATGGCTCCTTTACAGCTAATGTCTTTTGCTAAAGCATCTCTTAATTTGATGATTTCGATACGATTTGTTTCTTCTATCATCGTAACAAGAGCTTCCATAGCAAGATCAAGTTCTTCTTCTCTAAGCCATGTAGGAACTTCTATTAATTCGAATTGATCATTAAAGATGAATCCCACATCACTTAACTCTTTTTGATGGGTCTTCATCAAATTAAAATCACTGTCTTTAAGTTTGAGTTCATAACTAAAAAGCATCATACGTCTTGCTTTTAGGGGTTGATTTAACACATTAATGTAATGCTCATAACGCACACGTTCTGCTGCGGCATGCTGGTCAACTAAATATAAACCTTCATCATTTTGAAAGAGTAAATATGTACCAGAGAAAATACCGATAAATGACATATCAGGAATTTTAGGTGCTTGTTTCGGTTCAAATACAGGTTCTTCCTTTAAGAACATCTCTTGAAAATCCATTTGCATTGGTGTAACGATCTGTTCTTTATCCTCATATTTTTTAATCTGAGATAACGTTTCAGGGATCTCATGACGAGACATCAGAAGTGCTTCTTTCACATAACCTTCAATGTGATAAGCTAAAACCATTTCATTCACAAATTTAACCTCATATTTTTGAGGATGTACATTACAATCTAAAAGACTGGGATCAATCTCGATATGGATCAGTGCAATCGGATATTTACCAACCATCATAAAAGAATGATAACCATCAATGACTGATTGTACGAGTGCATAGTTCTTAATATATCGACCATTAACAAAAATCGAAATATCTTTCTTTCTTGAGCGACTGATGGAAGGTGCTAACAAATAACCCTTCATCTTGATCTTTTGAACTTCTTTTTCAAAGGTCAGCATACCTTTGGTCATCCGTGAACCATAGATTTGATCAATCAATTGATGAAAATCACCTTGACCAAATGTCTCTTTCAATTTTTTATTATCCATAAAAAGTTCAAATCGAATGTCAGGATGAGCTAGAGCTAAACGATCAAAAATATCAACGATTTGATTCTTCTCGGCTAAATCACTTTTAATGTATTTAAAGCGTGCAGGTGTATTAAAGAATAAATCTTTAACTTCAACGACGGTTCCTTTATTGAGTGATGCGATGCCATCACTTATAAAATGACCACCTTCATAGATGACCATAAAACCTTCTTGATTTTCTTGTCTTGTTTTTAAGGTCACTTTAGAAACCGATGAAATCGCAGCTAATGCTTCACCACGAAAACCTAAGGTCTTAATATGAGATAAATCATATTCATCTTTAATCTTAGATGTGGCATGTCTGTTAAATGCTAAATGCGCATCTTCTTGATCCATACCGCAACCGTTATCTGTCACAACCATCTTTGTCATACCCATATCAAAAACATCCACACGAATGTGGTTTGCTTTTGCATCGATAGCATTTTCAACAAGCTCCTTGATGACAGAAGCGGGGCGGTCTACAACCTCCCCAGCAGCAATCATATTCGCGAGCCGGTTGTCCATTTGACGAATAATTGGCATAACGTCTCCTTATTTTTTCTTCATTAATGATTGATAATGCTTGAGTAACAGAAGTGCATCAATCGGTGTTAAATGATCAATATCTAACCGTTCGATTTCTTCTAATAACTCAACTTCTACAGGTGATATAACTTGAATTTCTTTTTCTTCATAAGCTTCGTAGTTAAATAAATCTAACGCGACTTTATTTTCTTTATCTTCAAGTTTTCTTAAAATCTCTTTGGACCGTGCGATGAGACTCTTAGGTAGGTGTGCAAGTGATGCCACTTGAATACCGTAAGACTTGTCGGTTGTTCCTTTTTCAACATGATGTAAAAAAACCATCGTATCATGTTCTTCTTTAGCTTTTACACATAAGTTAGTTAATCTTGATAAACTACTTTCTAACACAGTTAATTCATGGTAGTGCGTAGAAAAAAGTGTTTGAGCTTTAATCTTCTCATGAATGTATTCAATCATGCCTTGAGCAAGTGCCATACCATCATAGGTTGCAGTTCCTCTACCAATTTCATCAAACAAGATGAGTGAACGTTCTGATGCTTTGGTCAAAGCTTCATTCGATTCAACCATTTCAACCATAAAGGTTGACTTACCACCTGATAGATCATCACTTGATCCAATGCGTGTATAAATCGCATCATAAAGAGGTAGAATCGCTTGATCTGCAGGAACGAAACAGCCGATTTGTGCCATATACACAATGACTGCAAACATGCGCATGTAAGTCGACTTACCACTCATGTTAGGTCCAGTAATTAAAAAGATTTCTCCTTCTTTCATGATGACATCATTTTCAACAAAGGTGGTGAACTTTTCAACAACGGGATGTCTACCCTTGATGACTTTAACATCTCTAGTCTGTGAAATGATAGGTCTAACATAACGATTTTTCTCACTGATGATTGCGAAATTCAAGTAAAGGTCAATTTCTGCAATTTTGAGTGATAACTCTTGAAGGCTAACGGTATACGTCAATGAAAAATCTCTAATCTCTTTAAATAAATCATATTCTAATGCCATTGCACGATCTTTCGCATGCAATAAGTCATCTTCTTTTTCTTTTAAAAGAGTTGTAATAAAACGTTCTGAGTTGGTTAATGTTTGTTTTCTTTCATAACCAAATTCATCTTTGACAAGGGCACTATTTCCTTTAGAAACTTCAATATAGTAGCCAAAGACACGGTTATAACCAACGCGTAAATTCTTAATACCTGTCTTTTCTTTTTCTTGTTGTTCATATTCGGATAACCATGTTTGACCATGAAGATCGATATCTCTTAATTCATCTAGTTTTTGAGAGAATCCTTCTTTGATGATTCCACCATCTTTTAAACTTAACGGTGGTTCTGGATGGATTGCACGTTCAAGATATGCCATCAGTTCATGATGATCATCCATATCCTTGATCATCTGATCAATTTTTGGATGTTGATATAAAGCTAACGTTTCTTTTAATCCTGGAATATGTTTTAAAGTTTCTTTAAGTTGTTCTAAGTCTCTGGCATTTACGGTATTAAATGCGATTCTACCTACGATACGGTTGATATCGTAGATGTATCTCAAATGGCTTAACACATCTTCTCGGTATTGATAGGTTGAAAAAACATCAATCATATCATAACGATTGAGAAGTGCATCCTGATCATCAAGTGGATGGTTTAAGTAATTTTTTAAGAGGCGTGAGCCCATCGCTGTTTCACAATGGTTCAACAAGTTTAATAACGTTGTTGTTTGATTATTTGATAGAGATTCATCGATCTCTAAATGTTTTTTAACACGGTAATCCATCCGCATATGACCGCTCAAATGAATCACTTCAAACGGTAGAAGATGAACAAGCGCTGTCTTTTGTGTTTCAACTAGATAGTTGATCAAGTGTGAAGCAGCTCGTTTTTGTTCGCGTTCTAAGTGATGGGTAGCTTTTAAATCAATGATTTGAAATTGATCAGAAAATGAAACAAGTCTTTGATCATCTTGTAAACTTTTCACAAAATCTTTATCAAAATGGATGGGTAGTACAATCTCTTTCATATCGAGACTATAAATCTGATCAAGTGCTGTCTTTTTATCTAGACCATCTGTGATATGTGATTCACCTGTTGAAACATCAACATACGATAAAATATATCCCTGTTCGGTTAATATTAAATTACCAATGAAATTATTAGATTGTGCATCCAAAATACCATCTTCAAAAACAGTACCTGGGGTAATTAGTCTCACCACTTCACGTTTGACTAATCCTTTACCAGGTTCAGTCACCTGTTCAACTATGGCGATTTTGAATCCTTTTTCAATCAACCGTTGAATATAAGGCTTAACTGAATGAAAAGGAACACCACACATCGGAACCTTTTGACCTGCATCACGTGAGGTCAACGCAATCTCTAAAACTTTAGATGCTAAAATCGCATCATCAAAAAACATTTCATAAAAGTCACCCAATCTAAAAAAGACTAACGCATCAGCGTAGTCTTCTTTAATGGTCAGATATTGTTGCATCATGGGGGTGAATTGTTGTTTATCCATGGTTGTTCCCCTTTATATAAACGTTATGTTATCCAAGAATACTGCCTAATAGGTTCAAGTATCTCGTCAATAATCCTAACCCAAAGAGATTATCTAAGAATTGATCAACACCTGCTAAGAAGGTCAGATCTGTGTAATAAGCAAGAATACCATAAAGAAGGAACAGAATGATACCGATACCTAAGATGATAAGTGCAAACTTGAGTAAGAACTTCAAAACCTTCCATAAGAACTTACCTAGACCAGCACCTGCTTTTTTAAGCATACGAAGTTCAGCTGGTGGTAACTCATCACTTGATTCTTTATCTGTACCAATCGATGAAGCTTGTTTCTTTTCTTCAATAAACTTTTCACGTTCATCAATTTCATCATGTTTGATGATTTTCTTTAACGTTTTAGGTTGACCATAGAATTCTGCTGTATTGATTAAAACATCTTCACTGGATGCTTCTTCAACTGGTTTAACAACAGCAGGTTCTTGTCTTTCTTCAATCGCTTTTCTAAGCAAACGGATTTCAGTTACTAAATCGGTTAAATCAAGAGAGGATTGAACATATTGAACAGGTTGTTTTTCAACACGAACGGGTTCTTCTACAACTTCTTCTACGACTTTTTCTTCAATCTCTTCGATTTCTTCAGCAATTTCAGGTTGTTCTTCAACAACTTCTTCAACGACTTCTTCTACTACTGGTTCTTCTTCAACTTTTTCTTCTTCTTGAATTTCTTCTACAACAGGTAAAACGACAGGCTGTGGTTTTTCTTCATGAACTTCTTTAGAAACTTCTTCAACTTCTTTTTCGTAAACCTTAGGAGAATCTGGAATAAAGTAAGCTTCTTTTGTTTCTTTAGCATTAGCTAAGATATATTCAATAATTTCTTCTTTTTTAAGTTCAGTTGATGCTTTAATATCGTGATCAATCGCAAAGCGCTGCATCACGATAACTGACATACCACGAATTTCTTTTTCAAGATCGTCTGTATGTTGGCCGCGATCTTTTAATTCTTTAACGATGATATCAGCGAGTTCCGTTTTCTTTAAACGTCTTGGAACATCAACGTCATATTTCGCACCTAAATCACGGATTTCACCAAGTGTTGATGATTTGTATAAAACAGGTCTGAATTTTTGTGGAGGTAGACCATCAATACGTCCCATGGAATCAAAGAATAAATTCTTGATGTCACGGTTATACGTTTTCATATTAGGCAGTTCAAGTCCAACAGCTTTAACATGAGCAATTGATAAGTCGACTAAATTCTTGAAATCTTTTGCTGGAACTCCCTTTTCATTCATGTAAGACAAAACATCAGTCCAAAAATCTTCTAGAAAATGACGATCTAATGTTGGATCGTCAAAAAAGATCAGTAGATTTTCTAACTGTGTTTCAGTGAATTCAGTGAACCATGAAAGTCGATAGTTTAGCTCATCTGCTAATGTTAAACGAGACTTTCTTGTTTCAATGACTTTTTCTCTTAAGTTTTCTCTTAAGACGAACATTCTGATTTCTCTTGGAATAGTTAAGCCGATTTCCATAAAAAACGTTTTGACTTGATTTGCGGGTAAGTAGATGATTGTCTTAAGGATATCGTCAACTTTCAATTCCTTTGTTCCAACTAATAAAGCACTGTCTCTTGTTAGTCTTGCCATAGCGAACCTCCATCATACTTCTTTACTTCATCATACTATGAAAAGCGCTTTTTTACAAGTTTTTTCCCCTCTTTCAAAAAAAAACAGCCCTATCAGGGCTATCATTTTTTCATTTCATCATTGAGACCATCTTCGATGATGGACACGATCTGTTGCATCAAGTCATTGATGTCGCCTTGCAAAGCCATATAATCTGACATCAGTGGATACGTTTCGATTTCTTCATAGAGGTCATCATATTGTTGTTGAAGCTTCTTTGTGGCTTCTTCTTTTCCAATGTGTTTTGCATTTACAAGTTGCTTTTGAACAACCTTAAGTTGGTTGAATTTAGCAGTTAATTTTTTGTTGGAATTGATGAGTTCTTCAATTTTTTTATAGCGTTTGATCTCTTCACTTTGTTCAAGCATATCAATCAATTTTTCTTTTTCATTCACGCGACTTCACCTAACAAAAACCATGTTTTCGCAACCGTAATTTTCACATCGACAATCGATCCAATCAAGGATTTATCGCCTTTAAAGTTAACGAGTTTATTGTGTTCAGTGTAACCGGCTAATACCGTTTCATCATACTTAGAAACACCGTCGACCAAGACTTTAACCGTTTGATTTAAGAAGCGTTGGTTACCTTTTAAATAGCCCTCATTAATCTTTTCATTCAGGCGATATAAGCGCATTTTCTTATCTTCTTCAGGTGTATCATCAGCATAAGTTGCTGCCGGTGTACCTTCTCTTTTTGAGAAAACAAATGTGAAGGCTCCTTCAAAAGCTGCTTTTTCAACAAGGTCCATCGTTTCTAAAAAATCTTCTTCGGTTTCACCAGGAAAACCTACAATGATATCAGTGGTGACACTGATGCCTGGGACTGTTTCTTTTAATTGACTCAGTGTCTTCAAATAAGATTCTTTCGTATAATGGCGATTCATTCTCTTAAGAACTGTATTCGATCCAGATTGAACTGGTAAATGGAAAAATGGCATGACATGAGGACAGTCTCTCATCGCTTCCATCGTCTTTAAATCAAGGTCATGTGGGTGTGATGTTGTAAAGCGGATTCTTTCAATACCCGTTTGATCTAAATCTCTTAAAAGATTACCAAATGTGTAGTCATCTGTTTTAATATCTTTACCATAAGCATTGACATTTTGCCCAAGAAGTGTGACTTCTTTAAACCCTTGTTTAACAAGTTCTTTCACTTCTTCAATGATTTCATCTTTCGAACGTGAACGCTCTTTACCACGTGTGTAAGGTACGATACAATACGTACAGAATTCATCACAACCAAACATGATGTTAACCCATGCTTTAAATTTGTGTTGTCTCACC
>DAOTHC010000025.1:0-10085 GCA_035447465.1 Acholeplasmataceae bacterium | reverse complement strand
AAATACCGTAAAATCACCGTTAGGACATCTATAATGAGGCTTTAATGGATTAACTTCTGTGATATCTAGAAGCGTTGCTACCAAAGATGATCCAACAGAACCACGTGAGCCTACGAGATAGCCATCATCAAGCGATTTCTTAACTAATAAATGTGAGATGTAATAGTTAGGTGCAAACTCGTTACCAATGATGTTTTTAAGTTCACGAGATACGCGATCTAACACGAGTTGATGTGGTGTTGAACCATACAAATACTGTGTTTTATCGAACACGAGACGCTTGACTTCATCAGCAATACTTTCAATACCTAATAAATCCTTAAAAGCATCATCGGGTAATGAATATAGTTGTTTGGGAAATGCTTGAATCTTATCAATCATGTCATTGAGCACATGTGTGTTTTTAATGACGATTTCATAAGCTAATTCACGACCTAAAAATGACATAGCTTTCATCATTTCATCCGTGGTTAATAAATACTGTTCTGGCATCACATTATAGCGTGCAAGATCATGTATTCCTCCACCCACAAGCGGAGTTCTAATATAAATTTCACGATAGAGAACATCTTTCTTCTCAAGATAATGAACATCACCACTGGCAATGATGATTTTGTTTTGTTCTTTAGCAAAGCGGACAATTTTAGCAATCGTAGCTTCAATAATTTCTTCACCATGTAGACCTAAGCCTTCTTTAAGATGCTTGTAGGCTTGAGGTGGTTGAACTTCGATATAATCATAGAAACTGATGGCTTCTTTTAATTCATCATCTGATTGATTAAGTGCAGCTTCAAAGACATCACCTCTTGAACAACCACTGCCGACTAAAAGGCCTTCTCTGAGTTTCTCTAAAACAGATCTAAGCGTACGTGGACCGTTATAAAAATGCTGTGTTAATGCATCGCTGATGAGTTTAAATAAGTTTTTATAACCAGCTTGTGTTTGAGCTAAAACCATTACATGTGATGGCATAATATGTTTCCACGATTCTTTCTCATCAATCGATTCATTGATTTGATAAAACTGTTTAATACCTTTGGATAACAAATCTGTCATCATTAAAATCCAGATTTGTGCAGTCACATAAGCATCATCTTCAGCACGGTGATGTTGTTCCTGTTTAACTTTAAAGTATTTAGCAAGTGCTTTTAAGTTAAAGCGTTTTAAATTTTCATTGTAAAAATAACGTGCGCAATTAAGCGTATCGACAAAAAGTGTATTTTCAAAATGTAGATCGAGACGTTTAGCATTTTCTCTAATATGACCCATATCAAAGTGTGCGTTATGTGCTACAAGTACAGCATTCTCGCAAAATTTCAAGAATTTAGGAAGTTCTTCTTCAATAAAAGGAGCTGGCGCTAACATTTCGTCTGTGATGTCTGTTAACTCCGTTGTAAAATGAGATAGTGATTCGCCTGGATTAATGAATGTTTGATAGCGTTCAGTGATAGCTCCAGATTCAATTTTAACAGCAGCAATTTCAATGATTTTATCACGTGTGGAAGATAGTCCTGTTGTTTCAATATCGAAAACAACATAGGTTAAATCTTTTAAGAAACGTTGATCATTGGTTTTAGATGTGATAGCAAACTGGGTATCATCAACAAAATCGAGTTCAACACCATAAATAGGTTTAATATCTTTACCTTTGGTAGCCTTAAAAATGTCAGGATATGCATATAATCCATTATGATCAGTAAATGCAATCGCTTCGTGTCCCCATTTGACTGCTTGATCGACATATTCAAATACATCGGTAACAGCATCCATGTTAGACATTTTCGTATGGACATGAAACTCAATTCGTTTTTCCTTAGCACGATCCATACGCTCTTCTTTTTTGTTCTTTTCAATAAAATTAATCGCATCAGCAAATAAGACAACATCCTTTTGGAACGCATCAAAGTTTGCGCGTCCTTCGACTTGGATAAAGTCTCCGTCATGAAGAGATTCTGCTAAGTTTAAATCTTTTTCAGACTTAACAAAGCGTTTGATGTAGATGGCATCATCTGCATCACCTAAAACGAAGGTTAAAAGTTTTGTTGTTGTTAATTGCTTAAGTTCAAGTTTAGAAATCTCACCTTCAATTAAGAAGACGACATCACCTTTTTCATTTTTGTATTGATCTAAACGGTATTGATCGATTGGGATTTCTTTAATTGGTACAGCTAAAGCTGATGATTTTTTGGAGAATGTTTTTCTAGCGCTTTGTCTGCTTGATGCTTGTTTCGCATAAACAACCTTTTGTTCCATAACCTTTTCCTGTTCAACGATTGATGATTCAATCATCTCAGAGACAGGTGTGATATCTTCTAGGACTTCATAAGAAAGATTGACATTAAAGCCAAACGATTTAAATCCTTCTTTGATATCGTCGAAATAGTCTTTAATATAGGTACTATCCTTATCGATTAAAACAATAAATGTATCTTTTTCATAACGTGTTTTAAAGTTCTTTAGAACCAAATATCTCGCTTTTTCTTTCGATAAATCTAAAATAACGTAATCAAAATATTTAATGGCGACCTCTGAAAACGAGGTGAGATTGTCATAACTCAAGTTGACATTGACACCAGATAAGATACGGGGCACATAAAAATAACTCTTCAGCGTCTGTAAAAATGGTAAAAGAACCTCAGGTTCAATCACCTCATGAAGTGTCACATTTAGTGTCCATGATTTTTGTTTCGTATTGATCGATACCGATGTTAAGTGGGCGTTTGATAAAATGTCATTTTGAAACTTTGATTGTTCCAAGAACAACTGAAACTTGTCCTTGCTCATATCGTCAACCCCTTATCAATAATTTTAATGGAACGATATGCCCAAAAATGCCATGCGTAGAGTACTGGAATCGTGAAAAGTGATATCACACCAGAATGGAATAAAATGGCAAGAAGCTCAACAACAATAAAGATTGTTGATAAATAAATGGATAACTTGAAACGCATGGTAAAAGGAATCGGTAGTTGTCTAGTGAATAACATCATAAAGAAGGCCATTAAAAGGGCGTAAAAGATGTAATCAATCAAACCACCAAAATAAGCTAAAAACATTTCAGCAGTGTTAAATAAATCAGTTGCATCATAAAACGTCTTAATACTTGATGCAAGTGTTCTCGCATTTGCAGAGTTTTGAATTGAAAAATCAAAATTCGATAAACCGATATCATCATAATCAGTTCGCGTGATTTCGATATCAGCAATATAAATGGCTAAATCTTGTTCAAGAAAGACAAACTGAATGTGATCTTGAACCATTGCAGGTTCAAGTAATGTAAGTTGGAAATACTCGAAAACTGCGGTTTTAGAAACAACACTTGTCGTTAATACACCATCTTGAATCATGGTATCAGACATTGTGAAATCAGACTGTATAGCGGTTACCAACATTTCATAACGATCGAGACGCATACCTGGATTAACCAACGACTGAATCAATGCAGGTATTACAAAAAATAAGGGCATTAAAAAAAGATAGAGGATGACCCTTGACCATCGATCCTTCATAAAAAAAACCGCAAGCGGAGGTTTTGTTAAACTTGTTGTAAATCTCTTGAACATACCTTCAACTCCTTGAACCTTATTATAACATAATAACCGCTTATATGATAAAATGTAAATGGTGAAAATATGAATTTAATGAATCATGAAAAGCATTACAATACACTTCATAACTATTACTTAAACAAATATCAAAAAAAGGTGTTTAAGATTGCCCTTAATGGTGGATTCACTTGCCCTAATATCGATGGAACGGTGGCAAGCGGTGGATGCACATTTTGTTCATACATGGGCAGTGGTGATTTTGCAGGTAACAAACACGAACCCCTAAAAACACAATTTGAGAACATCAAGAACATGATGCACCAAAAATGGGAAGATGGTTACTATGTTGTCTATTTTCAAGCGAACACCAACACACATGCACCTCTTGCTCGTTTAAAAGAACTCTATGAAGAGGCGATTACACTTGATCCTAACATCGTCATGTTATCAATTGCTACCCGCCCAGATGTGCTACCGGATGATGTGATTTCATACTTAAATGATCTTAATCAAAGGATTCCTGTACAAATCGAACTTGGTCTACAGACCATCCATGAATCAACATCAGAAATGATTAATCGTGCACATGATCTAGCATGCTTTGATGACGCTGTTAAGCGCTTAAGAAAGCATGGCATCGATGTCGTTGTCCATATCATTAACGGTCTTCCTTATGAAACCAAAGATATGATGATTGAAACCGTAAAACATATCAACACACTCGATGTCCAAGGTATCAAAATCCATATGCTTCATCTGATGGAAAAAACAAAAATGGGATATCAATATAAGAAAAACCCCTGGAAATTATTGACATTAGAAGATTATGTCGATATCACAGTTGATCAAATCGGATGGCTTAGAAAAGACATCATTATCCATCGTTTAACAGGTGATGCACCACAAGATATGTTGATTGCACCAATCTGGACGAAACGAAAATTTGTTGTTACCAACGAGATTGATAAACGCTTAAGAGCTCTCAATCTTTGGCAAGGAGATTATTATGAGAAAGAACATACTTCTTGAACAAGCACATGCCATATTAGCTTCACTGATCACTCAAGATGATATCATCGTTGATGCGACTATGGGCAATGGGCATGACACCTTGTTTTTATCTACCATTTCCAAAGAGGTTTATGCTTTTGATATTCAGCAAGATGCCATCAACAAAACAAAAGAAAAGGTTGGTCACCTTTCCCATGTTCACTTGATTCATGATAGTCATCTAAACATGTTTGATTATGTCAAAGAATTCAAAGGTGTTATTTTTAATTTAGGATATCTACCACAAGGTAATCCATCCATCACAACCAATGCAGATACAACCCTACAAACACTGCGTTTGATCTTACCTAAGTTAAAGAAAAATGGATTTATTCAAATCATCTGCTATCCTGGGCATCCAGAAGGTAAAATTGAAAGTGAGAAACTTCAAGTTTGGAAACAAGAATTATCTATTCATCATTACCAAATCATCGAATCTCATTTTGTAGTTGAGATTCACGAACCACCCTATATGCTCATGATCTATAAAACAAAAGATGAAAGTGACTAACTTCCATCTTTTTTTATTCCCATAAGGGGGGATTATGGGCGTCTATTTTGCCAATTTCTAATCTTTTCTGCTTCATCTTCATCATCTTGATGACGATTTTGGAAAAATTGATTTACCTTTTGTTCAAATGATGATCTTCTATTTTGAATCATTTCTCTGATCTAGCTTCTTAAAGCTTCACTTGCTTCATGGAATTCATCTCTGAGCGCTGTGACTGCATCATGGAATTCAACACGTAATGCTTCTAATTGTGTAAGTAAAGCTGCTATGGCATCTGTTTCTGTTTGAATGTTGGCTTCAATCACTGCAATTTCTGCTTCAATAGCTGCCTTATCTTCATCAAGAGCTGCAGCAAGTGCTGCTTGTTTGACTAATAATTCATCATTTAATGTGACGAGATCTGCTTCTTTTGTTTCAATTTCTGTTCTGAGTGCTTCAAGTTGTGGGAAGTATGTTTGATAGAGTTCATCACGATCTGCTAAAAATTCATCACGAAGTGCATGTGCAACATCTCTCATTTCTTGTTTAGCATCTTTTAAGATCGCTTGAAGTTCTTGGACTGTTAATAATAAAGCATCTTCTAATAAGAGTTCATCACTGACAGTTACTGCTGATTTTGCTAAGAATAAGAAACCTGGTGTAACACCATAAGATTCTGCTTCTGCAATAAATTCTGGTGTAAATCCTTTATCTTCAGCACGACCCATCATTAAACGGCTTCTAAATGCGTTATTGATTTCTTCTTTAACGCGTGCTCTAATCTTTTCACCGATTTGTGAATCTTTTGATACAGCGGAAACTGAAACAAATGTTTCTTCAGCATCGACATCGATATAACCGAGCTCGATGGCTGTTTGAATGATCAAATCCATCGCTTCATCAACATGTAATCCTACTAATTCTAAATCTGCGAGTAATACTTCTGCATCCTCGTTCAGTGCATTCACATAAACGACAACTTCTCTTCTGTTAACAATAAGTTCAACGGAAGGGTTAATATCGATGGTGACATATGTATCATCTTGTGCACTCACTGTTTGAGCACAGGAAGCAAGGATAAAGACAGCTCCTAATATGACGGCAAAACTTAAAATCCATTTCAATGTTTTCATGGTTTAAACCTCCTATTCACTCTATATACAGTAAAGGTATTACTTTTATCGGTAAATATTTAAATTAATTGTGTATTTTGTACATCATCAGTCATATGGGATGTCATACGACCTCGTGTAAATGAGAAAGATGCTCTTCCTTCAGGTTCTACAAGGATCGAATAAATGGTCGCCTGTTGAAGTGTTAGAATTCTAATCGTGATATCTCCTTCTTCGACTTCATCATCAAACGAAAGTGTGTAATGAATTGAAATAATCTTTCTTAAATTTTCTTCAAAGATGGTAAACGTGTAAGTTCCTGTTGAAGTACCTTCAACAAACGTGAGGGTTGCAACCTTTTGATCATCGATTTGATCAAGTGAGATCGTTACTTTTTCGACTGATAAATCATTTTTAATGAGTTCAACGGTATACGTATCCTTGCCATCAATCACTTCAAAGTCAAGTAAGACATAATTTAACTCATCTTTTTTAACGGTCAATGTAATTGCACGACTACCTTTTGTTCCTAAAACTTCAAGATCATATGTCTTCGTACCAAACTTGATTTTACCTAGAACTGAAAACCGATTGGTCTGTGGATTAAATGTTTGATTATAGTCAATTTCATATTGAGATAGTTTATCCATGAAATCACGTGTTCTAAAACGCATGCGTCGATCAAATCCTGATTGATCTTTCACCTCGTCAACAACTTCAAAGTCGTCATTGCTTGCATAGAGTTTCTCAATCGTTTCTAAATAACGAGAAAGATCAGCTAATTCATCTCTGATCATATCGTTTTTTTCTTGTGGTCCAAAACGAAGTATCGTCGTGTTAGATGTTGAAAGTTCGTTATCCATCACTTCAATGAGTGAGATAGCTTGAACAGTCGATAACGCAACGACATTTTCCATATTTTCTAAAACGGTATTATCTGGGACTGGATCAACGCCAGTTTGGTTAGCGAGTACTAAGACGATGATCATGGCTGCAAATACAGTGATGAGTGATGCAGTCAGTGGTCTAAAGAATGATGGTTTAGGTTCTCTTACAGGTTCAGTCACTTTAACAGGTTGTGCTTTTGCACGTTGAATAATGACGCTTGAAAAATCTTTGATTTCAACGTCTTCAGCTTTAGTTTTGATATAATGCTTAAGTTCTTTATGTGTCATGTGACTCACCTACTTTCTCTTTTAATTTTTTCATGGCTTTGTTATAAATCCATAATACCGTGCCGATTGGTTTTTTCATGATGTCTGCAATCTCTCTAAATTTAAGATCATTAATGACATGCATGGTGACAATATCTTTTTCATCACGCGATAATTCATCAAGCAATTTGAAGATGTCATCATCTGGTTCTTCTTGAATCTCCTCTTCGGCAGGTATCGCTGAGATAACCTCATCATTGATAATTTCTTTTTTACGTGTGTTATACATGTTGATGGCTAGATTTCTTCCAATCGTTGCTAAATAAGCATGTGGATTTCTATGTTCATCGAAGAGTTCTATTTTCTCTAGAAACTTCATGTAGGTTTCCTGTAAAAGATCTTCAGCAAGACTTTGATCTTTCACAATATGGATGATGCTGAAAAAAACTTGTCTTTTCGTTTGTTCATAGAAGACATCAAAGTGTGTATAATCACGATTCTTAAGTTCTTTAATCATCATGTTCAACTGATCCATAATTTCCCCTTACATCCTATATACAATCATGACCCTCATTTTATTGGTCTAATCTTATTTTATATGAAAAGAAAAAAAATACCCAAAAAGATGGGTACTTTTCTAATTTGCTACAATATTAACTAATTTATTAGGAACAACAATGACTTTTCTAATGGTTAAGCCTTCAATATGTTTGGTGACGTTAGAATTCTCTAATGCGAGCTTTTTAACCTCATCTTCAGGAAGATCAATACCAACGACGAAGCGACCTCTTAATTTACCATTGACTTGTACAACCATTTCAATTTCATCAACAACTAGATAAGCTTCTTGGTAGGTTGGCCAATCTGAATAAATCAATTCCTCATTTTGTTTTAAAATCTCTTTATTGATTTCTTCAGTGATATGAGGACAAATTGGATTTAATAACTTCAGGAAGTCACGTGCTTGTTCTTTACCGATGGTTTGCTGTTTATAAACTTCATTAACGAAAATCATGAGTTGACTGATCGCTGTATTAAATGCCAGTTTTTCAAAGTCTTCTGTCACTTTTTTAATGGCTTGATGAAGTGGTTGTCTTAAAGGTAAGACCTCTTCTTTCACAATAGGGAATTCAAACATACGCCATACGCGATCTAAGAACTTCTTCGCACCATTGAGCGATTCGGTTGACCATGGTTTTTCTGCATCTAAAGGTCCCATAAACATTTCATAAAGACGTAGTGCATCTGCACCATGAGATTCAATGATTTCATCTGGATTAACGACATTACCTTTTGATTTACTCATCTTAGAATGGTCAGAACCTAAAATCATACCCTGATTAAAGAGTTTCTTAAACGGTTCTTTAACAGATAAAATGCCGATATCATGTAAAAATTTCGTCCAAAAACGTGCGTAGAGTAAATGACCTACAGCATGTTCAGTTCCACCGATATATAAATCGACAGGTAACCATTTATCTAAAGCTTTTTTAGCTTCTTCAGAATCAAGCGGAATCATGCCTAAATGATGTTTTAAAATGTAACCCATGAAATACCAGGAACTACCTGCTAATTGCGGCATGGTGTTGGTATCTCTTCTGCCTTTCAATCCGCCTTCATTCACATAGAGCCAGTCATGTGCATTAGCTAATGGTGATTCTCCTGTACCGCTGGGTCTCATATTCTTTAAGATAGGTAACTCAAGTGGTAACTGATCATCATCAAGCATATGAATGTCATCATGTTCATCGTAGATGACAGGAAAAGGTTCACCCCAATAACGTTGACGTGAGAATACCCAGTCTCTGATCTTGTACGTGTTATGTGCAAAACCTTGTTTTGTTTTTTCAAGGTAGTCGATAATTTTTGTTTTAGCTTCTTCGTTATATAAACCATCGATGATGCCACTGTTGTAGTGAACACCATCACCGGTGAATGCTTTTTCGCTTTCACCTTGAATGACTTCTACGATATCTAGGCCATGTGTTTGAGCAAACTCAAAGTCACGATCATCATGAGCAGGAACGGCCATAACGGCACCTGTACCATAATGCGGTAAGACATAATCTGCAATCCAAATAGGAATACGTTTATGATTTAATGGATTGATTGCATAAGAACCAGTAAATACACCTGTTTTAGATTTATCGAGTGCTCGGTCCATGTCATTCTTCATCTTGGTTGCATCAATATAAGCTTTAACAGATGCTAATTCATCTTCAGCTGTAATTGATAAGACTAAAGGATGTTCAGGGGCTAAAACACAGTAGGTTGCACCATAGATGGTGTCAGGACGCGTGGTGAACACATCGAATGATAAATCGGATTCATCAATCTTAAATGTCATCATTGCACCTGTGGATTTACCAATCCAATTGCGCTGCATTTCTTTTAAGTGTTCTGGCCAATCAAGTTCTTCTAAATCTTCTAATAGACGATCTGCATAAGCTGTGATACGAAGTACCCATTGACGCATCGCTTTTTTAACAACGGGATATTGTCCGCGTTCAGAAACCATTTTGCCATCAACGATTTCAATTTCATCGTTAGCTAAAACTGTTCCTAAACCTTCACAAAAATTAACTTCAACATCTTTTAAAACAGCTAACCCGTGTTCATAAAGCTTCTTAAAAATCCATTGTGTCCATTTAAAGTATTGTGGGTCTGCAGTCGCAAACTCTCTATCCCAGTCAATACCTTTTCCAGCTTCAATGATTTGACGTTTGAAATT
>DAOTHC010000024.1:0-10159 GCA_035447465.1 Acholeplasmataceae bacterium | reverse complement strand
GTTTCACATTCCAAGCATAATCCATAGCCACTTTTTGATTCAACAGTTGTCACACCATGCATCATCATGACGTCAAGTGAACGATATGCTTTATGATAAAGTTCATCAAAGGATGCTTCTCTTGTCTTTTCAACAGTACCCAAAATGCCACCACCACGCGCTAGAATATCTAAATAAGGAATTCCTTTTTGTAAATCTTCATATTCGTTTTCTCTTGAACCTGCATGAACTAAATGGGTATGGGAATCGATTAAACCAGGTAGGACAATACGGTTTTCTGCATCGATTAAGATCGTATCATGCCCTATAAAATCATGACCATCTCCTTCACCTATGCCACAGATCTTGCCATCTTTGATCGCAATAAAACCATCCTCAATCTCTTTGATCTTTGAAAGATCTGAGCCTTTGACAGGTGGTATCTGATTTGGGGTATATATAGTTTTGATATGGAAAATGATTTTATCTGCTTGCATGATAATCTCCTTCGTTATATAAATGATTCGATAACCTTATCGTTGGAAAAATCTCTGATGTTCATGTAGTTAACTGCTAATTTCGTGATGTCATTTAAACTTGATGATACATCTAGTTTTTGATGATCACAACTTAAGTAATATTTAACTGAATCACTCAAAGCCTCTAAAGGTAATAATCCTACAACCTCACAACTCATAACTTCAACATGGTAACGCTTAGCTTCCATCTTGACAGTTTCTAAGATGCGATACATGGGGTTTTTCTTGAAATCTAAAATATTCATCGTCACTTGCACGTGACCTTTTTCTTCTAAAAGTGCTGGTCCTGCTTGAATGTATTGAAAGCCACCTGAAGATGCTCGAATTGCTTTAGCGATGGTTGACGCTACTTTAGTTTCTTTTGTGTCTAAGTCAATATTAAATGCAATCAGCGGTATTCTAGCACCAATAGCTACAACTCCAAATGTTTCATGAATGTGTGATGGACCATAATCAGGTTTCCATAAATCTTCTTTGATTTTATCCTTCATACCTTCAAATTCACCTTTTCTAATGTCAGGCAAATTGATGCGTTCTGGATGTTGTGCAGCCTTTGCATAAAGATAGACAGGTATCTGATACATAAATGAAACATGATCTGCTAACATTTTTGCGTATTCAACACATTCATCAATCGTGATATTGGAGATAGGTATAAATGGACAGACATCAACAGCTCCCATTCTTGGATGTTCACCCTGATGATGATTCATGTCAATCAAGTCCATCGCGAGCTTAAAGAAAGCAATAAGCGGCATGATCATGTGTTCAGGATCACCGATTAATGTAATGACTGTTCTATTATAATCTTTATCGGGTTCATAACTGACGAGTTTGAAACCCTGTTGATCTTTAAGTGGTTGAACGATTTTCTCTATTTTATCTAAATCGCGACCTTCACTGATGTTAGGAACGCATTGTACTATTCTCATTTGGTTAATCCTTTCATGTGCTTTTTCATCGCTTCTTCAATCAAACTCTCATCACTTTGATAAGGTAGCGTAATACTAGCATGTTCTTCATCTTCATTGAATATCTTAGCTGTTTCAATCGCATGATCATTTTGTGCCCAAGCTCTTCTTGAGACACCCGCTATGACATCATAAGTCATCGCTTCTTTTAAGATCTCATCAACACGCGTAGAACCATCTAATACCATGCCATAACCACCATTGATCGATTTACCAATACCAACACCACCACCATTGTGTAACGCGACTAAACTCATACCTCTTGATGCATTACCCAGTGCAACATGCGTTGCCATCTCGGCCATGATATTAGAACCATCTTTAATGTTCGCTGTTTCTCTAAATGGTGAATCTGTTCCACCTGTGTCATGATGATCACGACCTAACATGATCGGACCTACGATACCTTCTCTAACGAGTTCATTAAAGCGTAAAGCAATCTTTAAACGACCTTTTTGATCTTGATATAGAATACGAGCCTTAGTTCCTACAACGAGTTCATTTGCTTTTGCTTCTTTAATCCACAAATAGTTATCATAATCTTGGAAACGACGATCTTTAGGAATAAGTTTCATGGCTTCTTGATCGGTGATATCTAAATCTTCTTGTTTCCCTGATAAGCAGACCCATCTAAACGGACCATACCCATAATCAAATAAAAGAGGTCCCATGAGTTCTTCAACGTAAGATGGTTGAACAAAACCATCTAAGTCATTGATGCCATTCTTGCAAATCGATGTTACACCAGCATCATATACAGACTTTAAGAATGAATTACCATAGTCAAAGAAGTATGTTCCTTGTTCAACAAGTTGTTCAATGTAATGGTAATGTTTGATCAGTGATGCGTCAACAAGTTCTTGAAACTTCGCTCTATTGGATGCTAACATCTTCGTTCGTTCATCAAATGAAAGTTGATAAGGACAGTATCCTCCATCATAAACAGCATGACATGAGGTTTGATCACTTAGTAAGTCAATGTGAATTTTCTTTTCAACAGCGTAAGCTAATAAATCAACAATATTACCATGGTATGCAATCGCACATCGTTCTTTCGAATGAATGGCTTCATTAGACCATTTAAAGGCTTCTTCAATATCACTCGTTACTTTATTAATCCAACCTTGTTCGTAACGTGTTTGAATGCGAGATTTGTCAACTTCTGCAATAATACCAACGCCACCAGCAATCACAATCGCTTTACCTTGAGCGCCACTCATGCCACCTAATCCCGATGAAACAAACAAGCGTCCAGCAAGGTTTTTATCTTCAGGAATATCAAGTTTCAAACGACCCGCATTAAGCAAGGTCGAATAGGTTCCATGGACGATGCCTTGTGGACCGATATACATCCAACCTCCTGCAGTCATCTGTCCGTAATTGGCTACACCAAGCGTTTGTGCACGTTCAAAGTCATGATGATTATCATAAAGACCAACCATCAAACCATTGGTTAAAATAACACGTGGTGCACGCTTATGACTTTCAAATAATCCTAGTGGATGACCAGACATCACGGTGAGTGTCTGTTCATCTGTCATGATACTTAGGTATTTTTTAATCAGGTGATACTGCATCCAGTTTTGACACACCTGACCTGTTTCACCATAGGTTACTAATTCATAAGGATAAAGCGCAACTGCAGGGTCAAGATTGTTATCAATCATGACCATCAATGCTTTACCTTCTAATGTATGTGCTTGATAGGTATCAATAGGTTTTCCATAGATGTCTTCCTGTGGTCTAAAACGATACCCATAAATGCGTCCTCTTGTTAAAAGTTCTTCTAGAAACTCAGGAATTAACGTTTCTTGCCATTCAGAAGGTATATAACGTAATGCATTCTTCATAGCAAGTTTGATATCATCATCTGATAGTTTTGCACCACGTTTGGGTGCTCTTCGATAATTTGGATTAAATGATTTTTTAGTTGGTAACTCAGGGAAGATATCTTTAAGTGAGATACTTTTCAAATCATCACACCTCCTTAAAACATGCGTTGTAAAATGCATCTGTCATCAAACATTTTTCGACAGCTTGTATATGAACATAAAGTGGTTCATCATGTTCTATGAATGGAACAATCTTTCTAATTTCGTTATAACAACGTGATGTGAATATTCCTAGTTTCATATCAGGTCTAAAGTCAATGGCTTGGCATGCAGTTAGCATTTCAATAGCAATCACTCTTCTCACATTATCTAAAATGGTTTTTGCTTTTCTTGTAGAAATAGAACCCATCGACACATGATCTTCTTGATTAGCTGATGAAGGAATGGAATCAACAGATGCTGGATGAGCTAATACTTTATTTTCTGATACGAGAGATGCTGCAGTATATTGAGCAATCATAAATCCAGAATTCACACCTGAACATTTTGTTAAAAAAGGTGGAAGACCATTTGATAAATGAGGGTTCACCATACGCTCAATGCGTCTTTCGCTGATATTGGCTAACTCGGATAATGCAATACCTAAATAATCAAAGGTCATTGCTAAAGGTTCACCGTGAAAGTTACCTGCACTGATCGCTTCGTTGATGTCATTGAAGATGAGTGGGTTATCTGTTACAGCATTCATTTCACGCTCTAAAACCATCTTGACGTGTTCTAGAGCATCATAAGATGCCCCATGAACCTGTGGTGCACAACGCAATGAATACGCATCTTGAACACGAAGTTCATTTTGTTTGGTTGTTCTCATGCTGCCATTTAACATACGTCTGATTTCAGCAGCCATTTTGATTTGTCCTTCTTGACGTCTTAATTGATGAACGCGATCATCATAGGCATCCATAATACCTCTCAAAGCTTCCATCGATAACGATAATGATAAATTAGCATAATCTAATAAGCGATAACTATCATATAAGACTAAACCACCTACAGCGGACATCGCTTGAGTTCCATTGATTAAAGATAAACCTTCTTTTGCTTTTAAACCATCCAAAGGTTCAACCCCTGCAAGCTTCAAAGCTTCTTTTGCTTCATAACGAATACCTTGATATTCAAGTTCTCCCATGCCTATTAAAGGAAGGCTCATATGCGATAAAAGAGCTAAGTCACCGCTTGCTCCTAAACTTCCTTTTTCATAAACAACAGGAATTAAATCTTTATTTAAATATTCAAGTAATTTCATGATGGTTTTTTCTCTGATACCACTAAACCCTTGAATGAGTGCATTGATACGTAGAGCCATCATTGCTCTTACCGTTTCTTTAGGTAGTGGATCACCCACACCACATGCGTGACTCATTAAAAGATTTGCCTGTAATTCTGATAACTGTTGTTTATCAATCTTGACATTTGCTAAATGACCAAAACCGGTGTTGACGCCATAGACAGCATCATCACCGTTTGCGATATGTTTAACAATTTCTCTTGCTTTATTGACCTTGATTAAACTTTCTTCATCAATGGTTACTTCTTCAAAATCTCTTGCGATACGTTTAAGTTTTTCTAATGTTAATGTCGATCCATCAAGTATGATCATAAATTGTTCACTTACTTTCTGCGATTAAGCATGCAAGAGCAATCGAATAGAATTTACTTTCTTTAGAGTCAGCTCTTGAGGTTAAAACGATAGGTTTTCTAGCACCTGCAATCACAGATGCACTTTTGGCATCTGCTAAAAACATCATACTCTTATAAAAGACGTTTCCTGACTCAATTTGAGGCATCACAATGAAATCAACATCGCCTGCCATAGGATCAGTAATACCTTTATGGTGTGCAGCTTCTTCATTAATTGCGTTATCTAATGCGAATGGTCCACCAATGGTACAACCCTTAATGCGATTATTTTGGTTTCTTTCAATGAGTTCTACAGCATCAAGTGTAGCTTGCATCTTAGGATTAACCTTTTCAACTGCTGCAATCATACCTACCTTAGGTTGTTTAATACCTATTGCATGTAAGACTTCAACACCATTTTCAATGATTTCTTGTTTGTTGTTAACATCGGGATCGATATTCATCGCACCATCTGACATCATCAGAAGTTTATGATAACGTGGAATTTCCATCACGCTCACATGAGAGATACGATTGGGTGTTCTAAGACCAAACTCTTTATCCAATGCTGCTCTTAATATCACAGATGTATCAACAAATCCTTTCATCAAGATATCGCCATCCCCCAAAGATACACGTTTAACAGCTTGTTCAGAAGCTAAAACTGGATCTTTCACATCGATGATTTCATAATCAGAAAGTTTTGCTTTTAACTCATGCAAAATCGATTCAATTTCTTTTTGATCACCAATTAAGACAGGATGAATTAAATTGGCTTCTTTTGCTAGAACAACTGCTTCTAAAACAGGATGATCGTTCGCTGCAGCTACCACCATTGTCTTTTGACTCAACAGTTCTGCACGTTTGACTAAATCTAACATGGTTTTAATCATATATAATCCTCCTTGTTATTGATATATTTTGGCTTTTTCTTCACCATTTAAAACGCGAAGTGCACCTGCAGCTAAAGCTTCCATTTCATCTTCGCCTGGATAAACCATAACTGGTGCGATAAATGCTACACGTTCTTTTATCAAATCTACTGTCAGTTGATTATATGCTAAACCGCCCGTTAAAACGATGGCATCAACATGACCTTTTAGAACAGTGGCATAGGCACCAATTTCTTTAGCGATTTGATAACACATGACACTAAAAATAAATTTAGCATGTTCATCTCCAGCTTGAATTCGCTTTGCAATGGTTGCACCATCGTTCGTACCTAAATATGCGACTAAGCCGCCTTGACCATAATTTTTTCTTTGAATTTCTTTTAAGGTGTATTTGCCTGAAAAAATCATTTTATATAGTGGTCCTAGTGGGACTTCACCACTGCGTTCTGGTGACATAGGTCCATCTCCATCTAATGCATTATTCACATCGATAACACGACCTAAATGATGTGCTGCAACACTGATGCCACCACCTAAATGAACAACCACTAAATCAAGTTCTTCATAAGGACGTTTTAAATCTTTACTTGCTTTTCGTGCAACTGCTTTTTGATTTAATGCATGAAACAAACTGTCACGCTTAATTTCAGGCATACCCGTATATCTTGCGATATCATCCATTTCGTCAACTGCAACCGGATCAACAATAAAACTAGGAATGTGATAACGATCTGCAATCGTTTTAGCGATGATGCATCCTAAGTTAGATGCATGTTCGCCACGTTTTGCTTCTTTCACATCTTGAAGCATTTTGTCTGTAACTTCATAGGTTCCACCGGGAATAGGTTTTAACATGCCACCACGACCTACAACAGCATTAAGTGTTGATAAATCAATATGTTCTTTATTAAGTTCTTGCATGATGGAATCCATGCGGAAGTCATATTGATCAATGATGTGTGGAAAAGATAAAATTGTCTGTGAATCATGTTTGATATTCGATGAAAAAATGCACTTATCATCTTCGTAAACCGCTAATTTTGTTGATGTAGAACCTGGATTAATCGCTAGTATTTGATAGGGCATAACATTCTCCTTAGTGTATGTTTTTTATTTGATGGGTCTAAATGTTGACGTGAAATGTCTTAAGATGGGTGATTCATACATAAATTCATAACCTTTGATGTCGTTACGGTGCTCATAAACATGAATCACAGCATCAGCAACCACATCAAGTTGGTTATATGTATAAAGTCTTCTTGGAATGGTGAGACGCATAAGTTCCATTTTGCTTTCTAAATTTCTGTGTGTATCTGGATCACGTCCCAATAAAAGTGATCCGATTTCAACAGCTCGAACACCAGCTTCAATATAGATTTCATTAGTTACAGCTAGCGCTGGAAACTGATCATATGGGATGTGAGGTGCAAATGCTTTGCAGTCAACAAAGACAGCGTGCCCACCTACAGGATACTGAATAGGAACACCTGCATCATGCAGACGATCACCTAAATAGCGAACTTGATCAATACGATGTCTTAAGTAGCGTTCATCCAGTGCTTCCATAAGACCTACGGCTAATGCATCCATATCACGTCCATTAAGACCACCATAAGTTGGGAAACCTTCATAAGGAACAACCATGGTACGACATAGATTGTACAAATTTTCATCATCTTTAATCGCGATGATACCACCCATATTGACTAAACCATCTTTCTTCGCACTCATTAAAAAGGCATCAGCATAACTGAGTTGTTCTTGTGCAATGTCAAAGATTGATGTGTTTTCATATCCTTTTTCTCTTTCCTTAATGAAGAAAGCATTTTCTGCATAACGTGCGCCATCGATAATCATTTTGATGCCGTATTTATCGCATATTTTTCTTGTTTCTTTAATGTTTTGCATAGAAACAGGTTGACCACCTGCAGAATTATTAGTGATGGTCATAATGACACCAGCAATGTTTTCTTTCCCTTTTTCGAGAATGGTGTTTTCTAAACATTCAAGGCACATGTTACCTTTAAAATCATGCCAATGTTCAATGTCATAACATTCAGGTACAACACAGTCAATCGCTCTGGCACCTGCAAGTTCAACATGTGCTCTTGTTGTATCAAAATGGATGTTAGATATATAATACATACCTGGTTTTGTAACGAGCTGAGGTAAAAAGACCTTTTCAGCACCTCTTCCCTGATGAACAGGAATGAAATACTTATAACCAGTGATGTTTTTAACAACACTTTCTAAACGATAAAAACTGCGGCTACCCGCATAAGCTTCATCACCTGTCATCATGGCTGCCCATTGATTCTGACTCATTGCGCCAGTACCAGAATCGGTTAATAGATCAATATAAACATCATCGCTTTTCAAAGAAAAAGGGTTAAACCCCGCATTTTTGAGTAGGTTGATGCGTTCTTCTCGCGTGGTTTCTCGGATGGGTTCGACCATCTTAATACGGTATGGCTCTGCCATATACTTTTTATCCATGAAACGTCTCCTTGTGTTTGATACCCTTATTATACATAATAAGACTGAAAAAATAAATAATTTCTGAAAGCGCTTTATATTTTCACATTTTTCCATATCGTTTACATGAAAACATCAAAAGTTGTTTCATATGTTACAATAAAAAAGGGGATGCATAGGAGGTATAACTGTGACAGATAAAGAACGTTCAATAGTGCGACATAAAGAATTAAAAGGAAAAGTGGAAATGATCTCAAGAGCTGAGATTCATTCCAAAGATGATTTAGCTATTCTTTACTCTCCTGGTGTAGCAGAGCCCTGTTTAGAGATTGCTCTTCATCCAGAATTATCCTATACATATACCAGAAGACATAACACGATTGCTGTCATTACAGATGGTACTGCAGTCTTAGGATTAGGAAACATTGGACCTGAAGCGGCGATGCCTGTTATGGAGGGAAAAGCTATTTTATTTAAACTTCTTGGTGGCATTGATGCGATCCCATTATCAATAGACTCCACTGATCCAGATCGTATTATTGAAACCGTCAAACTCTTGCATAAAAATTTTGGTGGCATCAATCTTGAAGACATTTCAGCACCTCGCTGTTTTTATATTGAACAAGAATTGAAAAAAGTGTGTGATATTCCTATATTTCACGATGATCAACACGGTACTGCTATTGTCGTGGGTGCAGCGTTAACCAATGCATTAAAACTTGCAGATAAAAAAATAGATGAGATTAAACTGGTTATTAATGGTGCTGGTGCTGCCGGGACATCTATTGCACATTTCTTGATGTCACTTGGTGTTAAACACATGGTCGTTTGCGATAAACAAGGCATCTTAGTTCGAGGTGATCAAAGTTTATCACTCAATCATCAAGCATTAGCACATTTAACAAATCCCTATTTAGAAAAAGGCACCCTTAAAGATGCCTTAAGGGGTGCCGATGTTGTCATCGGTGTTTCTGCAAAACGCGTGATTTCACAAGACATGGTTCGCCCGATGAATTCAAAACCTATCATCTTCGCAATGGCAAATCCAGAACCTGAAATAACCCCTGAGGAAGCTTATGAAGCTGGTGCATTCATTGTTGGCACAGGTTCTTCTAAGTATCCAAATCAGATCAATAATTTACTTGCCTTCCCAGGTATTTTTAGAGGTACACTAGATGCTCATGCAAAAGATATTACACATGATATGATGAGAGCTGCATCTAAGGCTATCAGTGAAAGTGTTAAAGAGGATGAATTATCACCTTTTAACATCATCCCTAATCCCTTAGATCCAAAGGTTCACCAAAGGGTTGCTGAAGCTGTTAAACAAGTAGCCATTGAGACACATGTTGCAAAAACTTATGAATAAAGGGACCCTAGTTGGTCCCTTTATTTTTACTTATTTATGAAAAATTATCAAAGAAGACATTTTCTTGTCTAATCTCATGTTTGTTTAACACTTTAATACATGCGTTAATCATCCCTGGTGAACCACATAAATAAGCTTCTGATTCAGAAAGGTCTCCCACGTGTTTATCAACAACATCCGTGATTAAACCAACTTCACCTGTCCAATTATCTTCTGGTTGTGGTTCAGAAAGCGCTGGTATATATTCAAAGTTGGGGAACTCTTTCGATAGCTCTTGGAATTCCTCTGTGTAATATAAATCACGCTTTGATTTCGCACCAAAGAAATATTTCACCTTGCGGTTCATACCTTGATCTCTTAAGTAGTAAAGAATTGAACGAATCGGTGCTTTACCCGACCCACCCGCGATACAAATCATATC
>DAOTHC010000023.1:0-10287 GCA_035447465.1 Acholeplasmataceae bacterium | reverse complement strand
CTCCTTATCGTTTATTTCCATACCCATTATACTTTAAAAAGTCATAATGGTAAAAATGAATGCAAAAAAAACGTTTTCAAGTGAGTGAAATCATGAGAGTATTGCAGATTATAAAAAATATGTTACAATAAGGGTGAAAATAAATACTTCGGGGCACCGTGTAATTCGGGACCGGCGGTAAAGTCCGCGAGCCTTAGGGCAGAACTTGTTGAATTCAAGTACCGACAGTAAAGTCTGGATGGAAGAAGTAATGTCAATTTTTTGACGCTCTTTTATCGCCGAAGTAATTTGGCGTTTTTTATTGCATAAAGGAGGAAAAAAACATGTCAAATTACTTACGACTAAAAAAAATGCTTTATGTGGTATCGCTTGCTGCGGTATCGATTGTCTTGGGGTTCATCGAAATCCCATGGCCACTGATCACGGGTCCGTTTTCGCCATTCGTGAAGCTTGATTTAAGTGAAATAGCGATTTTAGTTTCACTGTTTGTTCTTGGAACGAAAGAATCTTTTTTCGTGGTTTTAGTGAGAACGATAGCACGTAGACTTTATAAAGGTTTCGCTTTTGATGATTTAGTGGGTGAACTCTTAGCGATGACAGCATCGTTTGCCTTAATTACCGCTTATCATCTTGTTAAAAAGATTTTAGGGAATAAAGAAAAACCTATTATTTATGAAGTGAGTGTCAACGGTAAAAAGATTAAACCAAAAGAATGGATTGTCACCATCGTTACCAATGTTGCTGTATTATCTATCTTTATGATCATTATCAACTATTTAGTTGGTACACCTGCTTATTTAAGTCTTTATGGTTTTTCTGAGAGCGGCGCGTTCCACCCAACGGTTTTCACCTTTGTGAACGATGCTAAAATCTATCAATTATTTGGCTTTGATGTTCAATTTAATTTATCCAATTTCTTCTGGTTTGTTGTTGTGAGTTATACACCATTTAACATGGTGAAAGCTGCATTAGTGACAGTTTTATTCTTACTGATTAAACCGAGATTAAAATATTTAGAATTATAATATGATATAATCATGGGTGGAGGATCACCATGAAAATCTATGATGAATTTAACAAATCTATCCATCGAGAAGACCTTATGCCCGTACTTTATTCGGGCTTTTTTATCTCCATCACAGGAGGTTTAGTTGCAGGAGCATTACAGATGCTTTTCATGAGTGCATTTTCATTTTCAATGTCATGGTTGATGATGCTCGTCTTAGCACATCTCATTTCAAGAAGAACATTAAGAAGTTATGAAAGATATCATATCATTTATCCACTGCTCAGTGTTTTCTTCTTTATATTCGCATATTATATTATGCAGCTCACGTGGACATCGGGTATATTCTTCATCAGCGGGTTATTTAATTTTAAGACATTTTTATCACTTTTAAATCCCTTGTACTACTTTAGCTTTTTATCACCTTTTCGTTCGGGATTTTTCTATATCGAGAATATCTTAGATGTGATTTTCTTTATCGTTGGTATAGCATATAGTTATCGAATGAGTAAGTAAACGTTTTTATTGTCAATTTTGTTTAAAAAATGATTGTTATTGTGTATAATTAGTATGGTTAAAATAACAGGCAAAAACTAAATAAAGGAGTGAAATTATGCCATTTATTAGCGATATTTACGCACGCGAAGTGCTAGACTCAAGAGGTAATCCTACCGTTGAAGTCGAAGTTTACACTGATTCAGGCGCATTTGGACGCGCAATTGTTCCATCAGGAGCTTCTACAGGTGAACACGAAGCCGTTGAATTAAGAGACGGAGATAAGAAGCGTTATTTAGGTAAAGGTGTTTTAAATGCAGTCAACAACGTCAACGAAGTGATTGCACCAGAACTCATTGGTTTTGATGTGACTAATCAAATCGCGATCGACAAGTTAATGATCGAACTTGATGGTACAAAGAACAAGTCAAAATTAGGAGCAAACGCTATTTTAGGTGTTTCTATGGCATGTGCAAGAGCAGCTGCAGATTTCTTAGGTGTTGAGTTATACCAATATCTTGGTGGTTTCAATACGAAGCAATTACCAGTTCCTATGATGAACATCATCAATGGTGGTTCACATGCAGACAACAACGTTGACTTCCAAGAATTCATGATCTTACCAGTTGGTGCGAAGAACTTTAAAGAAGCTATCCGTATGGGTGCTGAAGTCTTCCACAACTTAAAAGCAGTTCTTAAGAAAAAAGGTTACAACACAGGTGTTGGTGACGAAGGTGGATTTGCACCTAACTTAGGTTCTAACGAAGAAGCACTTCAAGTGATTATGGAAGCTATTGAAAAAGCAGGTTACACACCAGGTAAAGATATTTTCTTAGGTATGGACGTTGCATCTTCAGAATTCTTTAATAAAGAAACTAAGAAGTATGTCTTAGCAGGTGAAGGTGGAAAAGAATTCACATCAAACGAACTTGCTCATTTCTATGAAGGTTTAATTAGCAAATATCCTATCATTTCTATCGAAGATGGTTTAGATGAAAATGACTGGGAAGGTTGGGTATACTTATCTAAATTACTTGGCGACAAGATTCAATTAGTTGGTGACGATCTATTTGTTACAAACACTGAAAAATTAGCTAAGGGTATTGAATTAGGTATTGCAAACTCTATTCTTATTAAAGTTAACCAAATCGGTACATTAACTGAAACATTTGATGCGATTGAAATGGCTAAACGTGCTGGTTATACAGCTGTTGTATCACACAGATCTGGTGAAACAGAAGATACAACGATTGCAGACATCGCTGTTGCAACTAACGCAGGTCAAATCAAGACTGGTTCTGCTTCAAGAACAGACCGTATTGCAAAATACAACCAATTATTAAGAATTGAAGACCAATTAGGTGCGACAGCACAATATCTTGGTTTAAAGTCATTTTATAATTTAAAGAAATAAATTATAGGTAACTCAAAAAGAGTGTGATATGAATCATGCTCTTTTTTATATTTTTTATAATCAAAGAAAAAATGTGAAATCGGTTACATTTTCTCTTTGACAAATAATAACGAATCGTATATACTCAAATTAAGATAGTTTGACTATCTATATATTTTTTCACTTATCGAAACGTTTCGATAAAAGAAAATAACTTTTTGGAGGAAAAATGAAACGATTTTTTTATGTATTATCGACATTATTCGTCATGGTTACTTTGGTAGCATGTCAGCCAACAGAAGAAACACCTGTTGATGAGACAGTCTATTATGATGTAACATTTAATTCAAATGGTGGATCTGGAGTAACTTCTGTTGAAGTAGCTGAAAATGGACTTGTTACAAAGCCTATGGATCCAACAAGAGATGGTTATTCATTTGACGGTTGGTATAAAGAAGCATCACTTGCAACAGCATGGGTTTTTGAAACTGATGTTGTTACAGCTGATCTAACACTTTATGCTAAATGGACAGAAGTTTTAGACGTCTTCACCGTCACATTTAATTCAAACGGTGGATCTGTTGTCCCAGATGCATCTGTTACAGAAGGGGAACTTTTAACAGAGCCTGCAGATCCGACAAAAGCAGGATTTACGTTTGATGGATGGTACAAAGAAGCTGAGTTAACTAATGCATGGGTGTTTGATACGGATGTTGTCAGTGCTTCTATAACCCTATATGCTAAATGGTTAGATGATGCTTATACTGTATCATTTGATACCAATGAAGGTTCTACCCTTACAGCACTTGAAGTCAATCCAGATCAAACTATTGATCGTCCAGAAGATCCAACAAGAGCTGGTTTTGTATTCGCTGGTTGGTATAAGGATGAAGCAATGACTGAATTATTTGCATTTGAAACTGATCAAATCTCATCAGATACAACACTTTATGCAAAATGGAAACAAGAAACTGATTTTGCACAAACATTCAAGATCTTATCGATTGGTAACAGTTTCTCAGAAGACGCTCATAAATATTTATGGAGTATTGCACAATCTTATGGTATTTCTGCTGAAAACATCGTGATTGCGAACATGTATATTGGTGGAGCTGAACTTGTCAGACACATCACCAATATCAATGCAGATTCAGCAGCCTATACATATCAACTATATGAAGATGCAACCGTTGAAGTCATCAATGGTGTTGCATTAAGTCAAGCGATTCGTGCTGAAGCATGGGATGTTGTTACATTCCAACAAGCAAGTCATCACAGTGGATTGCCTACTACATATGCAGATTATGTTTTACAACTCACAGAATTTGTTGAAGAACATGCAACTAATCCAAATGTTCAAATCATGTGGCATATGACATGGGCATATCAACAAACAAGTACCCACAGTGGTTTTGCTAACTACAGCAATGATCAAATGACCATGTATCAAGCTATCCTTGACACAGTTGAAGCTAAAATTCATCCTGTATCTCAAATTCAAGGAGTCATTCCATCAGGAACTGCCATTCAAAATGCACGCACATCCTATATCGGTGATCTCTTCACACGCGATGGCTACCATTTATCAGATCCTCTTGGACGTTACATTGCCGCTTTAACATTCTTTAAGGCGATTACTGGATTTGAATTAACGACTCAAACGGTTGCTTATGCACCTAATGGTGTATCTGAAACGATGCAAGGATTAGCATATGAAGCCGTGAACAATGCATTTGTTAAACCTTATGAAGTAACTAATTCAACATTTACAACCGAACCAGATCCTGATCCTATTGAAGTGAATGGTGTGGCATATACGTTTGATTATGTTCAAGGTTTCTGGAATACAAATGCAACTGCTGTATCACCATCTACCGATGCACTTTACAACAGTTTTGCTGCAGTTATGCCAATTCCTAAATATATGTTCCCAGCTGGATCAGAAATCGTCTTAGCTGATGGTTATCAATACCGTATCATATTCTTTAATAAAGTTGGTGAAACCTATCAGGTTGCTATGAGAACAGATATGTATCAATTACCATATTTAGTCATTGATGAAACATTATGGAGCACCTATGATTATATCGGTTTCAATATTACAACCAATCCAACATCTGACATTTCATCTCGTTTAGCAGAAGTTGCAGGTAAATTAAGTCTTTATCATCCTGAAGGAACAGGTCAAGGTCATGTTGATGATGAACTAACCTGGCAAACAGGTCGCTGGGAAGTATCAGCAAACGAATTAACAGCGTCTGTTAATCATATATCTTCAAATCCTTTAACACCTGCATTCTATGATTATGACACTGTTGTTGAAGTTGCTGCTGGTTATAAGTTTGCTTATGTTGTTTTAGAATATGCAATGGGTGAATATACCGTAACTTCAGTTAGCGATTATCAAACAGCACCACTTTACATCGATCAAACATTTGCTACCGATAAACCATTAATTGCATTTATCGTAACAACAACCGATGAAAATGTTGATTTAAGTGCACAAGATATCTCGTTAGTTGTTGATATGCATCCACAGTTAGTTCCTCATATGGATACAGAAATGAACTTCATTTCAGGTTATTGGGAACTTGGTAAGAATAGTATTACAACAACGAATGCGAATATGACATTCTTAAATGGATTTGCTGCTTCTCAACCACAGTCTAAGCATTATTATGAATCTGTGAACAGCATCACGATTGAAGCAGGTTATCAAGTTAGAGTGATTTATTTAACCTATGACGGATTTGGTAATTACCAAGTAGCACTTCGTACAAACAATTTAACGGGCACGATTGTGTTAGATGAAACTTTCTGGAGTACATATGAGTATGTTGCATTCAACATCTCTGCAGTTCCTGCACAAGATTTAAGTGGTTCACTTGAAACGTTACCAGGTAAATTCTCATATGATGTCGATCCGATCTCATTTGAACTTGGTTACTGGAATACCAATGGTACACAGTTAACAGCAAGTACAACATATGCAGGTTCTAATGTCATTCCAAGACAACTTATGCCTACTGGATCTGTATTAACCATTGAAGCTGGTTATCAAGTAAGACTTGTATTCTTAACCTATACACAAGAAAATGGTTATAAAGTTGCATCTCGTACTGAGAACTTTGTAGGTACCATACCTCTTACACATGGTCTATATAACGATTATGAGTACATTGCATTCAATATTTCAACAGTACCATCAACTAACTTAACAGATACACTTGCTACACTCCCATCAAAGATTGTTATATCAACATTCAGTGAACCACTTGTGGATCACGTTGATCAAGCGTTAAGCTTTGTTAGTGGCTATTGGAATAATTATGCAATTGCAGTAACAACGGGAGACACAACATTTATCAAGGGATTTGCTGCATCAAATGTGTTATCTAAAGCAAGTTTAAGTGACGTCACATCCATTGTTGTTGAAGCAGGTTACCAAGTCAGAGTGATTTATATGGATTATTCATATAACACATATACCGTTATGTTAAGAACTGACAATTTAACAGGTACCATCACTCTCGATGAAACATTCTGGCAAGATTATGCATATATTGCATTCAACATTTCGTCAGTTCCATCATCTGATCTATCAGGTGTCTTGGAAACTCTTCCTCCTAAACTCACGTTTGTTGGTGCTGCATAATAAAACGAAAAAGGCTTGAATGTCTAAAGTAAATCCTTCATAACCAACAACTAAATAAAAGGCATTCATGATGAAACCACGTTTTAAAACACCTTTATGACAAAGACATAGAGGTGTTTTTTTCTATGATGATTACATGATAGAATAAGTATAGAGGTCATGTATGAAAAAAACATTAAGAGATACACTTCATATATTGAAATATAATTTTAAAACACTTTTCTACTTTGAATTGATGTATCGATTACTCGGTGTCATCATTATTTTTCCATTAGCTCAATGGTTATTCTTTACATCGATTAAGCAATCGGGTTACCAATATATTACCAATAGTTTGTTAGTTTCCTATATGACAAAACCTTTTACGCTGTTAAGTATTATAGTTATTTTAGTCATTTTATCTTTTTACATGATGATCGAAATGATTATGTTATCGATGATCTTTGATTCAGGAGCAAAAAAAGAAACACTCGGCATGCACGATTTGCTAATGAAGGGGTCCAAACGTATTTATATCGTATTAAAAAGATATCATGTACGTATCTTTTTCCCTGCTTTTTTCTTCTTTATATTGGTAGAACTTTTTCATGTCGTTGGGATTGCTCAAACCATTAATGTGCCTAGTGAAGTGCTTTTCATTATAAACCAATATCCATGGTTGCGTTGGATCATCATCGTGATGTTATTGGTTGTTTTTATCTTGTTTATTGAGACCATCTTTTTAATCAATTTATACGCGATTGATAAAATGACACCCCAAGAAGCAAAGTTTGCATCCAAAAGTTTACTAAAAGGTAAGAGATTAGAAATGAGTATTGAGTTTTTGGTTGTTAATGTGTTGTTGAATCTCATCTTATATGCGTGTTACACATTTTTGATTCTGATTGTGAGTTTTATTGTCAAGGAAATTGGTGGCACATCCTACGCCTTATCGGTCTTTATCAATATACTTTATTCGCTTTATGTTGTGATCGGATTGATAGCAACATTGACATTAGTTCCCATCAATTTTGCGTTGATGACATCATGGTATGAAGAGGGAAGACAAAATAATAAAGAACTAAGGTCTATACCCATTAGAAAAATAAAAATGAATCCTTTTAAGCATGAACGTGCTTTAAAATGGGTATTGATTGTCGTGAGTGTGGTGTTGTTTGTTACCAATTTATTAGCTGTGATAAATGTAACACAAACCAAGGATTCAAGAATAGAAATATTGAACTATGCTGAAATCATTGCACACAGAGGCCAATCTGTAGATGCACCTGAAAATACATTAGCTGCGATTAAGTTAGCAGAAGAACAAGGTGTCAATATTATCGAAATTGATGTCAGAGAGACATTAGATCATATTCCAGTCGTTATACATGATGCCACAACCAAACGTACGACGAACGATCAAACCTCACGCTATGTCAAGTCCCTAACACTTGATGAATTGAAGTTGCTTGATGCTGGGTCTTGGTTCTCACCTGCCTTTGTAAATGAACGGATTCCTACCCTCGAAGAAGTCATTCAACTGATTGATGAGAAAACACATTTATTCTTAGAGTTAAAAGATAAGACTGCAATCTTAGAGGAATCAGTTATACAATTACTGGTAGATTATGAGATGCTTGATAGGACCGTGATTTTATCATTCTCTAATCAACAGTTAGAGCGTGTTAAAAATTTCAATTCTGATGTTGAAACGATGCTTTTACTCAATTCTTTTCTTGGAAGACATGAAGATATCATTGCTGCACATTATGCAGATCATTATGCACTATCACTAAGTTTTTATACTGAAAATGAATCGTTTGTAGATTTAGCGCATCAATCAGGTAAAAAAGTGTATGTATGGACAGTCAATACGCAAACTGATTTAGAAAAAGTTGTAGACAGCGATATTGATGGTATTATTACGGATCAACCCGTCTTAGCTAGAGAAATTGCCAATGCTAAAAATGCGCCTGATTTCCTCGTGGAATTGATTAAACGTTTCTTTAAGAAAAATGAACAAGGGCTCAACTGAGCCCTTGTTATGATATAAGAAGTGTGATTGTCGATATGATGATCATAAATATTATAGAGATAATGGAATATGTCAATAGATAGGGTTTTGTTTGACTTCGATACTCCCTTAAGACGTATTTGAAAGTGATCAAACTTGCTAAAGACCCAATAATAGTTCCCATAGAACCAATGTTGACACCTTGAAGAAGTTGCTGCCAGTACACGGGTTTCGTAAATGCGGAAAGAAGAACTGCAGCGGGTACATTGGAGATGAGTTGAGATGCTGCAATCGATGTGAAGAAGACGGATAATTTAGAGTCTAGTAGATGACTGATGCCATCTTTGATGAAATCCATCTGACCTAAATTACCTGTAAATATGAAAAACGATAAGAACGTCAGTAATAGATGATAATCGACTCGTTTAAATAAATGTCTACCATAAAGGAGTCCTAAGAAGATTGTGATGATGAGTGTGTAATATTCAGGGACGATTCGAAGCACATTGAGAAGCGCGTTAATTAAAATGAGCATATAGAGCAAGAATCGTTTCCATTGAACATGGGGAGCGGTGATGTTAAGCTCACAAACTTCGCTTGGTATGTTTATGAGCGATGTCAATACAATTAAGATAAAACCTGAAATGGTGATCACGCTTGTTGTTTGCAAGAAATCTTTAAAAGGTATGTCATAAAAAGCGTACAAATAAATATTTTGTGGATCACCCATTGGAGTTAAAGCACTACCCATGTTGGCTGCAATCGTCTGTAAAATGATAATGATAACAGCATATTTCTCTTTTTTTGTATGTTTTGTGATAAAGATTGTAAAAGGAACTAGTGTTAATAAAACAGCATCATTCGTGAGCAGCATACCCAAGAAGAAGGTAACAATAATGATCACGAGTGCAATCCATTTGATTGATTTGAGATGCTCAATGAGTTTGGTTGCAACAAAATCAAAAAAGTGTGTTTCATAAATGCCAGAAACAGCGAGCATTAAGGTAAACATAATCACCAAAACCTTAACGTTAATATAATCTAAATAAGCCTTGGATGGTGTGATAAGAAACATGGAAATGATAGCTAAAATGAACGCTATGGTAAAGACTTTATCTTTGGTAAAAAAATGGATGATGTGCTTCATAAATATCCTCTTATTAAAGGTCAAATAGATGACCTAAAAGCATTATATAATGAAACATCTAAAATGTATCTATCAATTAAAATGAATTAAAATGAAACATAACTATTGAAATAAGAAAGCGGTTGCATTATAATATGATTGAAACGTTTCGATGGCAGTCGAACGTCGAGTTGAAAATGATTAAGCATATTCCAGAGCATCATTGAAGTTAAAGAAAGATTTTTTTGCATGTTAAGATGTAAGCGATTTCAATCTTATTCATTGACCTGGATTATATTTTATTCACAATTCGAAACGTTTCGAATAGCGTTGATTTGTTACAAATCATCATATAGGAGGAACAAATGAGAAACACCGTAAGACTATTTTTACTCGTTTTAACTTTTGGGTTGCTCTTTGTAGTCACAGGATGTAAGGATAAGGAAGAACCTATTCCTACACCAACCCCTGAGATTACAGATTTCAACGTGCTTGGAAATTGGACAGATGGTGGCGATGCTGCTTACACGTTCTTGACAAACACTGCTACCGAACTTGATTTTACGTATAATAAAGCAACTTTCCCCTATGCTTTCATTCAAAGTGCTTTAATTACTGA
>DAOTHC010000022.1:0-10287 GCA_035447465.1 Acholeplasmataceae bacterium | reverse complement strand
ACCGTCATATTTGGCCAAAGTGCATAGTTCTGAAAGAGGAATCCTACCTTACGCTTATTTGCAGGAATGTTAATACCTTTTTCGCTATCAAATACGGTGACTCCACCGATTTGAATACTACCCTCTGTAGGTGTTTCTAAACCAGCAATCATACGTAGTGTTGTTGTTTTACCACAACCAGATGGACCAAGTAATGTAATAAATGAATTGTTTTCGATCACAAGATTGAGGTTGTCAACTGCATAAAATCCATTCCATCTTTTGGTTATATTCTTTAAAATTATTTCAGGCATACTATCTTCCTCCTACACCTTTATCTAAGCTTGCACCCGTTAATTTGTTGACAACAAAGTTTAATATCAAAATGAAGATGATAATAATCAAGTTGATACCACTTGAGAACGCGTATAATCCCATTTCATCATAATAATCTAAGAGGGTTGTACTGAGTCTCGTCTGATTAACGAGTAACATGAACAAGGTTAATTCTCTAACGCTTGTAATGAATGGTAATAAAAATCCGCTAATGATGGCTGCTTTTTGAATTGGAATGATGATCCGTATCATCCGTTTTCGCCACGGTATACCAAGAATCATGGCTGATTCTTCGATTTCCGGACTGATTTGCATCATGGAGTTAAGTGAACTACGTGATGCAAATGGGATGTATTTAATCGTACCTGCGATAATAACAAGTAAATATGTATCGTATATTCCTAAAGCAGAACCGAATGTAAAGAATGCAATACCTACAGCTAATGCTGGTAATAAGTAAGGTAAGAATGCCATGTTATTGACATATAATGCTAATTTATTTCTTCTATTTCGACTGACTGAGTAACCGATGAGTAACCCGAAGGTTCCAGCGAATAGTGCAGCAAACGATGAAACGATGACGGTACCCTTAAACCCATTCCAAATCGTACTGTTGTAGAGAATACCCATCTGACCATATAAACCAGCTTCTTCCATGCTGTTATGTGTCCACCATTTGGTTGTCAGAGAATCAAACGAGCCATGCAAGATGAAGGAATAATCTCCTGGGTTGGGAAGGAATGTTTCTAGTGCAAACGCAAGAATCGGATAAATCGATGTGAAGAATGTAATCAGTATTAGAATACTGGGGATAACATATTTTAAGACTTTACCAATGTTAACTTGACTGATTTGACCGCTTTTACCGGTAACTGTCGTATAACTTTTTCTGCTCTTTGTGTTTTGATGATTAATAATCAAGATCAAAACACCGAAAAGCATCATCAGCACACCTAAGATACTGTTTTCACCCGCTCGTCTTACACCTAATGAGACATAGCGAGTTGCGAGAGTTTCTAGTTTTAAGTAATGCGGAACGGGATAACTACCCATCGCGCTTGCGAAAACGAGAAGAACAGTTGATAGGATGGCTGGATAAACCATTGGTAATGTGATTTTGAAAAACATTTTAAGCTTAGGTGTATCCATGATCACCGCAGCTTCTTCTAGATTGGAATCCATATTTCTAAAAATACTTCCAATTAAGATATACGCAAATGGCGCATAGTGAATTGCTAAGATGAGAATTGAAGGAAATAAGCCTTCGACCCACCATAATGGCATATTGATATTAAAGAATGCAGAGAATATACCATCTGAACCACCAGTGACCTGGTTGCTCTTGAAGAGGTTTTGCCAAATAACAGCGAGTGTCCATTGTGGCATAATGTAAGGGAAAATAAAGATTGCACTTAAATATTTCTTGAACGCAATATTCGTTCTTGTAATTAAATAAGCAAATGTTCCACCAAATAATATAGCTCCTAAACTTGCGAATATAGCTAGAAGTATACTATTAATCATCGGCATGTAAAGATTAATCTTTGCAAGTTCTCCAAAGAACAAATCTTGCCAGTTAACGAGTGTATAACCACTGCTTCTACCTGTAACAAACTGAGAATAACTACCTGGTTTAATAACAAATGTGTCGTTTAAAAGCGTGATCATGGGGACAATTGTAGCGAAAGATAACAGAATTCCAAAGACCAATAAAATGATATGATCGGGTTTTTGTAAAAATGTCTTTATTTTATTCTTGGTAACCTTGAAATCCTTTTTTACGATATTTTCGTTCATACAATTGCCTCCATGCTTTTTTAAATTAAACGCTTAAATCAAATTATTTATTGTAATGTTGAAATCCATTCACCAACTGTAAATGCAACTTGTGATGCATAAATTGGATCTTCAATGACTAATCTACCACCATAAACACCTGTGCTTACCCACCATTCATAACCACGGTCATTCTTAGCTGGGAATGTATCAACACCATCGATGAAACCATCTTGTGTATGGTCTAATCTAAGAAGAGGATTAGCACTGTAACCGCCCATATCTTTACCCCATGGATGGAATCCTGCTTCAACAGTAACCATGTATGCGATAAATGCTGCAGCTGTCCAAGGAAGTGGACTTGTGTCTGGAATCTGTAAGAAATGCTTGTAACCGTAACCACCAAATCCAACATAACCTGGTTGATAAGCTGCAACAGTTACGTTGTTAACTGATGATGTTTCTGTTTCAGAAATTGAACGAAGTTTAGAATAAACTAATAATGCAGTTTCGTCAACAGCTGAAGTTGTAACTAATTCTGACATGATAGGACCATCGTCAGTCATCACATTAATTTGTTGTGTAAATAACTTAATCCACGCAAGTGAATATTTACCATTTGCACCTAAACCGAGTTCAGTAGCTTTAGCTGCTAATGAATCAACGATTGGTTGGAAATATGCTTTTTCAGTATCATCAAGAGCATCAAATGCTTGTTTAACGATATTTGCATATTCATCTTTTGTTAACATGAGTAAGAAGTTAAATCCAACTGGTTCTGATTCAAGACCCATAAACATTGGAGCTTCACCTTGTTTAACAAAATCCCATACGTTGTTAATAACTTTATCACCTAAATTGTTGTACATGAATACTTTATTAAGTGTTTGTAATGTCAAAGGTGTACCATCTTTTTCAACATTGACACCTGCAGCTTCTCTCCATTCAAGTGGAATGAAATTGCGTAGGATACCTGTTGCGATCATTTTACTTTGAATCTGACTGCCATCTTGGATTAAAGTCATCGAAAAGATTGGGTTTGGGCTCTTATAATCACTTTCAAGCATCTGGAAAATTGAATTTTCTTTTGGTTGTTGCCAATTGATGACGCCTGTGTAGTCAGGGTAAATTTCTTTCATGGCTAAAACGAATGCTTCACCAGCAGTTTTACCACGGCTTGAATTACCAATGCCTTCAAGTGTTTTGCCATTTGATTCTTCGTATGCTTTAGCCATTAATTCAACCAAAGTCATATCTTGTGCTTCTGCAATTATTTTTTCTACTTCACTTTGTTCTTGACCTTTGCAGGCAAACAAAGAGAATGCAAAAACAATTACAAATAATGAAACTAATAACTTTTTCATTTTTCTCTCCTGTTTTCTATTTTTTATGTCCAAAATACTCTTCTGAACATATCGTCATTATCAGTGTAGCAAATCATTTTACAATATGGAAGCGTATTCATTTGCACAGTTTTTTACAGTTTTGTTGGCTATATAGCACGTGATATAGACTAAAATAGGGCTGAATTAATGCTAAATGAGGATATATGGAGTGTACTTTGTTGCAAAAACGTTGCAAAAACGACAAAATTTTGTTGTTTTTTTGTTGAATTTGTGTTGACATTTAAAAAGGATAACCTTGGTTACCCTCATCATGAGTTCTTGATTATTAGATTGTTTTAATGATGTCAATTGAAAGCTCTTTGGTACGAGCTAATCGTATGGTTGCTTGATTCAAGTGTTCAGATCCAATACCTATCGATGTCATGTTAGCTCGCGTTGCTGCTTCAATACCAGAAAGTGCATCTTCAATGACAAGACATGCTTTAGGATTGATATGTAGTCGATATGCACATTGTAGAAAAATATCAGGATGTGGTTTTGATTTTTCAACATCACAACCTGTGACAATCGTATCAAAAAGCGATGTCATGTTTAACTTTTCTAATATAAGTTGTGCATTACGACTTGATGATCCAACAGCAACTTTCTTTCCATCTTGTTTAAGCCTTAAAATAAATGGATATATGCCTTCTAGAATATCTTTTTCTGATAGTTCAGTTAATAACAATTGATAGATTTTATTCTTATATGCGATGAGGTCTTCTTTTTGATATTGCGATAATTTGAGGTGATTGGCATCCAAAATGACATCTAAACTGTCGTATCTGCTTAGACCCTTAAGTTGCTCATTGAGTTGATTATCAAATGTAATACCAAGTTCATCTGCAATCTTTTTCCATGCTAAGTAGTGGTAATGTGCTGTATTGGTGATAACACCGTCCAAATCGAAAATGACAAGTTTTAATACATCGTTATAAAAATCTGTCCCGTGTTGCATTGTTTCATCCTCGCTTTACATGTATCGTCTATTCACAACGTTCATTATATCAAAATTAATGTAAAAGCAAGCATAAAAAAAAATCTACCCACCTGGATAGATCCTTGAAATATAAAAATAAATTAATTCGTAGAGAATCTTGGAAACAACTCTTGATATCTAACCCTAAGTTGATCAATCGCGTTAGGATGCGTTTCATTAAATAATCCGAATACAGAATATAAAGGTAACACTTCATTTAAAGTGATCAAATGAGCAAGTGGATAAGTTGATATATCTGCATTGGAAATTCTGATAAGTCTGTATACTCATGAGTTGAAACAATATCAAAATTAATTCTGCTTTTTGATTGATACAAAAGATAACTTGTATCCGTGACGGGAAATGCTAGTGGTCTTTGATGCATCAAAAGATTAGATGTATATGAAAATGAATACACTTATATTATACTGTATTTTGATGCAAACATCATCATGAATCGGTACTAGCGACTTTAATAACGTATCAAAATATGGATATAATGAATAATATTTAGCTCATATTCAACAAATAATAGCTCATCATTTGTTTCTGTAATGATACAAATAACTTCAGTATCTCCATAACTTTCGAGTGTCTCTAATCGGATGATGATAATTCCTAAACGTGATGCAAATTCATAAGATGCATATGAAAATTCTTCTGGAAATATAGCTCTGATGATATGTCGGGTTAGACTAGAATTTCCTATTTCACCAACAAGTTTGTTGTTGATATAAAAAGTCAATTGATCATCAAGTTCATCATACCTGAATGAATAATCATTTACTTTTTCACTTGTCTCATCTAGCAAATCGTAGAGCATAATCAAATCCTCACGCAAGTCTCTACGTAATTGGTTGTTCCAAATATAGATGGTTTGCTGATATGTGTCACCATCTTTGCTCAACTTAAAAGCAAACAAAGGGTCATCTTGTTTTAAGCGATCGACAAGCTCTAAATCGTTTAGCAATGATGAATCTAGACGAATGTTCGATTCTTTTGATGAACAAGAAAGCAGTATTAAGCACAACAATAATATACTAATCAATTTGATTTTATTCATAAATACCCCCGTGTCATCGCTTTGATGGTTTCGATGGATTGCTTATTCTTTGTTAATGATTCCATATGTCCTCAACTTCTTCTCTACTCTTCCACAATCGGACGTATAATAACAAAACTACTATCTAAAAAATCATCTAATGAAATAATACCTTTATCAATGGCTTGATTAATCGTGTAAGATTTGAATCCATCCCAAATGTATAAATCACTCTTACAACTACCGTTACCTATACTGATCAGTTCATAGATATATTGGTTATTCTCATCTTCATGAACTAAAACCTCTGTGAAGGCAAGATCACATGAAACAAGTTTTGATGTCTCATGATAATAAATCCGTTCTGATCCCACTTTTAAATCCGAACGATGAATCGGTATTTGTCTCCCTATGATGATGTATAAAACAACTAAAACTGCAACTACAATGATGGATATGATTACCTTTTTACTCATATGATTCTCCCCCAAAATGAAGATTAAAAATCTATTTGTCCATTCTGTGCAATGAATGGTTTTCTCGTTTTCCCCCGCTTGAAATGATTTTCTTTCATTATATCATGTAAGCTAAGGACTATCAATACGCGATTAATGATACAAAAAAACAGCACATTCATCTAAATGATAAATATGTGCTGTTTAAATTTTTTTATATGATCACCAAATACTTACCATCTTATCCTTGGCTAAATACATAGGATCATCTTCTGTAATTTGATACAATTCTTGGAATTCTGGTAGATTGCTTAACTGCATGTTAGCTCTTAAAATGGAAGGTCCATGAACATCAACTCTTAATAACAGTTGGTTGAATTCAACAGATGACTTATTACGCCATACCCGTGCCCAGTTTTCAAAGAATTCAGATGATTTGTGCTGATTTCCCTTTTTGCTAGCTTCAAGTGCACATCTAATACCGCCGCTATCAGCAATATTCTCAGAAACGGTTAATTCACCATTACATGTTCCGTAACCTGTTTCTACACCATCAAATAAAGCGATCATATCTTTAGCTTTTTGATTAAACGCAGCTAAATCTTCTTCTGTCCACCAGTTCTTAAGTGATCCTGTTTCATCAAATTTAGCACCATTATTATCGAAAGCATGCGATATTTCATGAGCCATAACTGCACCAATACCACCATAATTTTCTGATGGGGTTTGATCTAAACTGTAATAAGGTCTTTGTAAAATGGCTGCAGGGAATACGATTTGATTATTGGTTGGGCTGTAATAAGCGTTCACCATGCTTGCTGGCATACCCCAAATATTCTTATTGGTTTGTTTGTTATACTTGCTGAAATCGTAGGTATTCATGATGTAAGATGCTTTAAGCTTTTCTTGAATCAAATCTGAACCTTCTTCATAACCTTTGATTTCAAATTGATCATAATAAGGTGGTAAGACATCTGGATAACCTACATGCACATTAAGTGTTGTAAGTTTTTGAATGGCTTTTTCTTTTGTTACGCCATTGAGCCATGTATTGTGTGTGATACGTTCTTTATAAACACCTATCATTTCATGAACCATGGTTTTAACATCTTCTTTAGCAACTGGTCCAAAATAGTTTTCACCATAATACAGACCAACAACTTGACTAAAACGATTATAAGCTTGATAGAATGCAAACTTGTCTTTGCTTTGAGCTTCTTTTGTTCCTGATAAAGCACGCATGAATGCACCACCTGCAACACGGATGTCATCAGTTAAATCTGATGCGAACTTCATCGCGTTAGAAACGATCATCCATGATTTCATAATGTTGAAGTTTTCTTCTGTGATGATGGTATCAAATGCGTTTATGAAATCTAAGTTCATGACGATCAATTCTTTAACCGGTTGTTTAACAAGCTTTTCTGCTTGCGTCATGAGATCAAAGTTTTTTGTGAACTTATTAACTTCTTCTTTACTTAATGGATTGTATAGTTTAACATAGTCAGCTCTTTCGACGCTTGATTTTGTTACAGGGACTAAGAGTGCATCGAATGCTAAAGCATCTGAAATGAGTTGATCAATTTCTTCTTTACTAAAACCATAGAGTGATAATAATTGCGATGTCGTAGCTGTAAATAAACCAATCAGTTGTGCTTTAGTAGCTTCATCTTTATAGTAACTTGTATCAGGCAAAAAAAGGTCTGCAGCACCAAAGTATAAAACTTCAATATTGCTATTCATAAAGTCTTGCATCACATCAAAGCCGAATGGTGTAGCCATTGAAGATAGTGTTAAATCTTCAAATGCTCTAGATAGATCTTTTAAACCATTCAATGATTTGATCTTGTTTAAAATAATCTCAAATGGTTTTGTGCCTAGCTCTTGTCTCTTGTCAAAGTTTTTTGTCATTTGATAAAGTTTAATGAATTTCTTTAGATTATCATTAAGACCCGTTTGATCTTTTTCCCACTTAGCAGCTAAATCCATTAATGTCTTTTCAATGCCTAAGTGAAGTTCTAAAAACGCTGATATAGATGGTTGATCTCCCGGTATAACCGCTTTTTCAAGCCATTCACCATTAACAGCCTCATAGAAATTTGTTTTAATTAATTCTTTATTCATGTTTTCACCTCATCTATTATTGTAACATGTATGATATGTTGTTAGTAACTATTTTAAACTGAGCCTAAACCCATTAATGCAATAAAGCAAATCATCATGAAGATTAATCCGACCTTGATAGTTGCGTAAAGAAAATTGATTAGAATGTTTTGATAACGTTTTTTATAAATCGTTCTTGTATAGTAAAAGATATAACTAAATGGTAAATAGAATACGATGGGTAATAATATTCTTTCTGTAAAAATGCCAAACGATAAAAGTGTAAAAACAAACATAGAACTGATCGAGATGATGGTATAACGCGTTAAATCTTTTGTAGAAATGTCCTTCTTTATGGAAAACAAAATCAGATATATACTTGATGATATGATGGCATATATAAATATCGATTAACTGTTGTAATCTGTGTAAAAAATTACAGCCCAAATGATGTCAGAAACAAGCGTTATATAAGGACATGTATCTATCATGAATGATACTTTGTTTTTCATATCTAATCCCCACTGGTTATGTGTTTCTTTAATGCGATTATATCATAACTATGCTTGTTCTTCGCCTTGATCAACACTATGTGAAAATATACACAAGTAATAGAATAGTTATTATCGTGTGTGCTTTGAGAACATCGATGATCATACATGGTATAATTTTGATGAAAGATGAAAACGATTGATTCATGTTTTGAAAGGGGTGTTCTATCGTGTCACTGTTTGAATCCATTCAATATCGTGTCCTAAAAAAGGAAGGAAACTGCGAGATTCGTATGTATGATAATATCCTTTTAGCAAGTACAAAAACTGCAATGAATCGTTCCATGGATTCTGGATTTAATAATGTCTTCAATTATATTTCCGGCAACAACCAAAAACAAGAAAAGATATCAATGACAACACCCGTTGTTAGCTATGAGGAAGATAACCGTTTAGTTACGGGATTCTATGTGCCATCCAAGTTTACAAAAGAAACTGTGCCAAAGCCATCAGAACAAAGCGTCTATATTCAAGAACTTAAAGAATCACTCTATGCCGTTATCAAGTTTAGAGGTTCTTGGACAGAAAAAAATTACACACACCATGATGATATACTCAAAGACTATATTAGTAAATCAGATTATGAAATCACTTCTCCACGATTTATATTGCGCTATCAACCACCCTTTATACCAGGTATCTTTAGACATAACGAAATCGCTTATCAAGTTAAAACCAAATCATAAGTAAATATATATAAAAAACTCGCTTTGATTCATGATCAAAACGAGTTTTTTATATTATGTAGTTATACTAACTGTCTTTTGCTGATAGTCCAAATAAAATACCAATCAGTATCTCACCAGCAATAAGGCGTTTCCAAGAAATTCTTATACACAGCCTAAAACGAGAAATCATCATCTTTTCTTATGATTAATTCTTTAGGTATAAAAGCTGCATGATATAGAAGTTCCTGTGAATGATGATAACTCACATACGAATCAATAATTCTCACATGAATCGTCCATGTTTCATGATAGGTGTTACACATAATGGTATAATTACCAGCTGGCAAAGTCTTTATGCCACTGTTTAAACTGCTATTGTAGATGAGATTGTCCTTAAGTAGTATTGCTGTATCAGTTGTAAAAAACGACACTTGTTGTGTTTCAGTTAATGTAAATGTATATCCATCATAATCACCTGAATAATCCATAGTGGCTGTCTTTCCTTCAATTCCAAAGGGTACAACTTCATCGAAAGGATATACAGATGTATCTCCTGCTCCTCCATTAAATATAAATAAAATGAGTGAATAATCGACGGGAAAAGTATGGCTAGAATAGTAACTTTGAAAATTGACAAGTACAAAATAATCGCCTGCTTCTAGTCGATAAACAAATCTTGTAGATAAACGCTTAATATCTATTCTGTTACTCATAGAATCGTACAATTCAAATTTATTGTCGCTATAAAAACAAATGTCTTGGGTTTCAGTTAAAGTGAAATAGTAAATAATAAACTCACCATCATAGTTGATTTGTCCTGTGAAGCGAGGTGGTTCTAATAGATTTCCTGTTACCGTATAGTAAGTTTCTAGAGAATCAATATAATATGACGTCTCTATAATATCTTGAGTTATGGCTCTTATGCTGTAAGTCGCCACATGATCATTGAATGATTTAAAATAATATGAGCCCGGCATTAAAACAAGTGAGGTGTTATGTTGAATATTTATACC
>DAOTHC010000021.1:0-10312 GCA_035447465.1 Acholeplasmataceae bacterium | reverse complement strand
TGTCGTATCACACACACTTTTACTTTTTTATCATCTTCAGGTCAAACGTCAAGTTACTCTATAATCTTTCTGTCATATAGCTCACGTCCTAAGCAAAGACATATAAGGTATAATAAAAGAAAAAGAAAAAGTTGAGGTTATTGAAATGGAACTCAAACAACTTACAAAAGATGAATATCAGGGATATATTCATAATGCCATTACAGGTTATGCAAATGAACTCGTAACATCAGGTATCGTTGAACAAGATAAAGCAATGCAGCAATCAGAATCAACGTTTGAATCACTTCTGCCCAAAGGGATCAACACAGAGAACCATTATCTTTATTATGCCTATGATAAGCATATTCGTGTTGGTTTCATCTGGTATGGTTTTAGAAATCAACATGATGCTTTTATCTTTGATTTTTTCATTGATGAATCTATGAGAAGAAAAGGTTATGGTAAAAAGGTCTTAAAAGCATGTGAAGAAGATGCCAAGAACAAGGGTGCTAAAACAATCGGTTTACATGTCTTTGGACACAATCATGGTGCAAGATTATTATATGAATCAACAGGTTATGTAGCAACAAGTATTCAAATGAGAAAAGACCTTTAATGCTTAATACATGAACATCGAAACATAAAAATACCCCCCATCATGGATGAGGGGAATTCTTTTATAGTTCAAATGCTTCAACAAGTGAGTCTTTAGTTACTTCATCTTCAACTAAAACTTCTTCAATAAAGATTTTAACTAAATGTGGGTCAAACTGTAATCCTGAACAATTCTTAAGTTCATTGATTGCATATTCTTTAGACATTGCTTTTCGATAAGGTCGATCGGATGTCATAGCTTCATAAGCATCACAGATGCCAATAATTCTTGAAAAGAAAGGAATTTCTTCTTGTTTCAATCCTTTAGGATATCCTTTTCCATCCCATCTTTCATGATGAGTTAATGCATAATCAGCAAGTCTTGTATATTTGTCTGCTGATCTCAAGATCTGATAACCATTGGTTGTATGTGATTTCATCACTTGCCATTCATCTTCAGTTAACTTACCAGGCTTCTTTAAAATGTGATCTGGAATAGTAATCTTTCCAATATCATGCATACGACCTGCAAGTTCAAGTTCTAAGACTTCACTGTAAGTTAAATTCATTTTCTTACCCATAGCAAGACAGTACTGACTGACACGATCAGAGTGAACACGTTCTTCATTGTATTTTTCTTTAAGCGAATTAAACAGTGCTGTAATAACTTGATTTCTTGAGCTTTGATTATGTAATGTCTTTTTAGAATACATATCATTTTCTGCTTTAACAATGATATCTTCAATCAGATCACTATTGGTTGTTTTAACGGCAACACCAAATGATAATGAAATGGGTATATCATTGACTCTCATGTGTGAGAGTTCATCTAAGACTTCATCACGTTTTGACTTAAATGCTTCTATCGTTTTCTGTGGTGAGATAATCATGAATTCATCACCACCAATACGAGCTACAAAGCCATCCTGTTGAAAGTGTTTGGTGAGAACTTCTGAGATTTTGATGATCACTTCATCGCCTGCAACATGTCCATATGTATCATTGATTAATTTCAAACCATCAATATCAACCATCGATATGATGAGTGGATAATACATCGCATGATTAAGTGACTTCATCTTTTCATCTAGATAACGTCTATTGGGTAGTTTGGTTAAAAAGTCATGTTGACTCGCATAAAGTATTTTATCTTGATATTCTTTCCTTAGCGTGATATCTTCTGCAATGACGACAAATTGATTGTCCTTAAGAGGATATGTCACAACCCGGTAATATTTTCCTAATGCTCTTGAATAATCTTCAAAGGTCTCTGTTTGGCCTGTTCTTATAACATGTGCATAATTTTCAATCCATGAAGGTTCGATGTCAGGAATTACTTCTTTGGCAGTTTTACCGATAATATCTACTTTTCTTAATCCTGTTATCACTTCATAGTAATCGTTGGCATGTAAGAAACGATAATCGGTTGCGTGACCTTCTTCATCATAGATGAGTTCCCGTAAATTAAATCCTAGTGGCATTTTTTCAATAAAGTCGCCCCATTGTTTTTCAAGAAGTAAGTTTTTAGCTTCTTGTTGTTTAATTTCTGTAATATCACGAAATTCTGTAACACGTACTTTTTTATTTTTATAAATAATATTTTTGGCTTCAATGCGAACAGGAAATGCTTCGCCATTTTTTCTAATACCTAGTGATTCATATGACTTCTCATAACCGGTTTGAATTTGGTGTCTAACAAAATCTCTTTGACTTTCTTCAAGTAACAACAAACCATCCATACCGATTAACTCTTCTTTGGTGTATCCCGATAAGTCGGATAATCCTTGATTACAGGCAACGATAACACCATGATCGTGAATGGCGATACCACCAAAGGATGCATTATGTAAAGCTTTAAAACGTTCTTCACTTTCCCTTAAAGCTTTATTTTTCTTTGTAAACATCGTCACTATGGTAAGTGTAACAACAATCCCCATAGCAAGTATCCCAATAATGAGATAGTTTAATAAACGTTCTGTATCTTGTTGTGCTAAATAGGTTGTCTCATCAACAACGATGGAATAAAGATAGGTTTCTTCACCAATCTCAATGGGATAAGAGTGCACATAAACCGTTCTAATCTCACCACTAGCTACACGATGTTTAAATACAAAAAAGTTTCTAGCTTCTACAAAAGCTTTTTGTCTTTCACTATAAATTTCTTCAGGAGTTAATGTGTTGATATCATCAACGGTCATGGAAAGTAACGTTTCTCTTGGATAGCCATAAAAATCAACTGCCGCTTGATTAGCATAATAAATATCACCCGTTTCTGGATGAATGATTAGCATGACACTCAAATGTTCATTAAAAAGTTTCTCAAAGTCGATCTCGATAGCTGCGTGAGTCTTAGGAATTGAGAGAAATGTTAGAAAACATAAAAAAAGTAAGATGGCAATCTTTCTCATATCAATGGTCCTTCCTGCTACATTAAAAATCGTAAAGAAATAAATATGAAATAAAGACATTTTTATTATACATAAATAGTCTTACTAAACATAGATGTTATTTCTTAAGTTTATCTTAATTCGCAAATTGAAAAAAAGACTCAAGCCATCAGGCATTGAGTCATGCTGTTCAAAATCTAAAGAACTGCAATATCTTATCAGCTACCTCATCTGGTGATAAGTTTGTATTATCAATTTTGATGTAGTTTGGTTTATTGATTTCGCCTTCATATGAATTCAGTCGATATGTATCTTCCATTCGAACAAAACGATCTGTACTTACTTCAATATCACGTTTAGATGGTTTATGTTTCAATCTGTTTTCTGATCTGTTACGATCAAGACGAATGTCTCGATCAGCACAAAGCTCTACAAAATAGACATCTGCACCTTCACGGATAAACATCGTTTCAAGTTCGTTCATGTAATCATGATCTTCTTTCATATCAAGTGCCCACATAAAAGTAAAAATTAGCCCTAAACCATGTGCCTGTGATACATGCTTAAAGACAACAGCTCTAATCTCTTGACTTAAAGTGCCAAAAGATACGTCTTTGGGTAAGAGAGATAGTGCAAGTTCAATACTTTCATGGTTATGAAATAAGGGTATTTTGGTCTTTTCAGATAATGCTTGACCCACTGTCATTTTACCAACAGCATGTGGACCGAAGATAATGATTAATTTCATAGATTTCCTCGTTATAATAAACCAGCAAATAACTTATCTTTTATGAAAGTTTGACAAGCTTCAAAGCCATGAGAGAAATAGAGTGCGCCAATGATGGCTTCAACAGCGGTTGCCATTTTCTTTTTTCCTTGTAAATCCGTATTTGATGAAAATAAAACTTCATCAATCTTAAGTTTATACGCAATCTCTTGAAGTGATGCATTACTTTCTAATTCTTTCTTACGATCTGTTAAATAACCTTCTGTAAGTTCAGGACTAAAGAAATGAATCGAGATAACTGCTTTTAAGACTGCATCACCCACAACAGCTAATCCGTCGTGTTCATAAATGACATCTTGTTTACATTCATTGTACTCTTTAGCAAAGTTAGAACATGTGATCGCACATAAACTGATATCTTGATTGCGAAGCGGATATCCAATGATATCATAAAGTTTTTTAAGTCTTTCTTCTTTGTTTTCGTGATATTCCTGATAACGTGTTAATTTCATGGTGAAACCCCCTATTTTTTACTATTTTTATTGTATCACAAACAGAACCTCTTTGATTGCTTCAATTTGATAAAATATCCTTAAACTAAGATGAAATATGATAAAATAAAACTATCAAAACAGTGAAAGAAGGCAATCTATGAAACAACATATTGAAAATCTTATTTTGTATGCATTAGAACACACGTTAATCGATGGTAGAGACTTAAATTATGTCAGAAATCAAATTTATTCTCTTTTAGAAATCGAATTTGATGGTACATATCCTGAGGCTAAACAAATCACCTATCCTGCAGATGCACTTAACCCCATCCTAGATGAACTCGTTAAAGAAGGTTTTATTGAAGATGATATCGCTGTGCGTGACTACATGGATACCAAGATTATGAACATCTTCTCAAAATCACCCTCAGAACTAGAAAATCGTTTTTTTTACTTTTACAACAAAAAGCCTGAACGTGGCATCAACTATCTCTATAGTTATGCAAGACATACCAATTATATCCGCATGGACCGGATTGCTAAAAATAAATCATTTTCAACGCCATCCAAATATGGTGATTTACAGATTACCATAAACCTTTCAAAACCAGAAAAAGACCCTAAAAATATTATTAAAGCTTCTCAAGAAACCTCAACAAGTTATCCCATGTGCTTACTCTGCATTGAAAATGAAGGTTTCCCTGGTGATTTAAAACGTGATGCAAGAGATCAATTAAGACTTCTTCAAGTCGATTTAAAAAATGGTCCCTACTTCTTTCAATACTCACCCTACATTTACTATAACGAACATGCTATCGTGATTAATGAAAACCACATCCCCATGAGAATTGATCAAAAGACATTTGAAAATCTATTGGAACTCACTGATCGTTTCCAAAACTACTTCTTTGGATCAAATGCAGATCTTCCTATTGTGGGTGGCTCGATATTGTCACATGATCATTATCAAGGAGGACGTTATACGTTCCCGATTGAACATGCAAAAACGTTAAAGACATGGCAGGTTGAAGGTGTATCTTATCACATGCTTAACTGGCCTTTATCAACGATTCGTTTAGTCAGTGAAAAGAAAGTTGATCTTGTTGAACATGCTGTTAAGATACTTAATGCATGGAAAAAGTATACGAATAAGAAACTCATGATTTATGCTAAAACAGAAAAAACACCACATCAAACCATCACACCTGTTGCACGTCATAAAGATGGTCATTATGAGCTTGATTTAATTCTAAGGAATAACCTTACAACCGATGAATACCCACTAGGCTTATTCCATCCTCATCAAGATAAATGGCACATTAAAAAAGAAAATATTGGTCTCATCGAAGCGATGGGATTAGCTATTCTTCCAGCACGTTTAGAAAAAGAAATGATGGATGTTAAAGCTTATCTTTGTGATGGTGTTGAATTACCTGAACGATCAGATAAGCACTCAGATTGGGTGAATCAAATTAAAGATAAACATACCTACACCAAAGAAAACATTGATCGTCTTATTGAAGAAGAAATTGGTTTAGTCTTTGAACACGTTCTAGAAGACTGTGGCGTCTTTAAACAAGATGAGCAAGGTATAGAAGCTTTCACCACATGGATTGAAGAGGTACTTTTATGATTGATCATCTCCATCAAGCTTTTAACACATATTTCAATAGAACCGATGGTAGAGTTTTCTTTTCACCATCACGTGTCAACTTAATCGGTGAACATATCGATTACAATGGTGGGTTTGTATTTCCTTGTGCATTAAGTTATGGTACCTATGGTGTTGCTCAACTTAGAGATGATGATTTAGTTCAAGTCTTTTCAGCATCATTTTCTAAGAGTGTCTATTCATTTTCATTACATGATTTAAAAAAAGATGTGAGTCATGCATGGGTCGATTATATCAAAGGATCCATCGAAGCACTTCAAAAAGAAGGCTTCATAATTGATAAAGGTATCGATTTATACATTGAAGGTGATATGCCTCTTGGAGCTGGTTTATCTTCTTCTGCATCTTTGGAAATGCTTGTCATCTATATCTTTAATACGTTTTATCACTTGAACTTATCTAAAGATAAAATGGCTCAATTAGGCCAATACGCGGAAAATAAGTTTGTCGGTGTTAACTCAGGCATCATGGATCAATTTGCAGTGATTGCAGGAAAGAAAGATCATGCGATTTTGTTAAATACAGATACGTTAGCTTATGAATTAATCCCCATTAATCTACAACACGAAAAACTTATCATCGCGAACACCAACAAACGAAGAGGACTTGCAGAATCAAAATATAATGAACGATTTAGAGAATGTCAAGAAGCTTTATCCATCATTGAAAAAACAAAGCACATTACACATTTATGTGAACTCAATTTAGATGATTTAAATGATGTTAAAGACGATTTATCTCCTGTTGTTTATCGTAGAGTCAAACATGTTGTAACTGAACAACAGCGCACGATTCAATCAACAAAATCGTTAAAACAAGGAGATATCACACATTTTGCAAAACTCATGACTTCTTCTCATGAATCACTTCGTGATGATTATGAAGTCACTGGTATTGAACTTGATACACTACAAGAAGAACTGATCAAAGCTGGTGCACTTGGTGCACGTATGACAGGTGCTGGTTTTGGTGGATGTGTGGTTGCTATCATACCTGATCATGATATTGAAACATTAAAAGAAACCGTGATTCATAACTATGAAAAAAAGATAGGCTACAAGCCTACCTTCTATGAAGTTAAGATAACAGATGGTACACAAGAATTAAACGCCTTATGATGAGGCGTTTTTTTATGCGAATTCCAAGACACAGTCTCTTAATATTTCAGCAAATCCTTCACCATGTTGATCATAGTATGTTTTAAATCGTTCATCTTCGACATACATCATGACTATTTGTCGATGAGCATCTTTTTGATATATTCCACCCCATGCTTGGGTTAACCAAGATTTATGCTTACTAAATAATTCATATCTTTTTGAATGATTATGTATATCATTTTTTAAGTCATGGAGACATTGAATGATGTCACCAGCTAATTGATTAAAGGCGTCTAACTCATCTTTTGTCATGCGGCTAAATGTTTTTCTTGAAGTTTCATATGCTTGGTTTCCCCAACGATCAATCACTTCGTTTTTATACTTTTGATCGTTCTCAATTAACAAAACTTCTTTATACCCTTCAAATTTTTCCTGATTGTTCATCTGTGCTTCTCCTTTTAGTGATGCTATCGTTTGTTTTACATTATGAATCATTTTTTGTGTTTTTTCTTGACGTTGATATAACTCAATCACGTGTTTTTCAAATATGTTTATCATGTGTTCACTTGATGATTTTTCTAGGATGACTTTTATTTGATCTAATCCAAACCCCATCTCTTTTAAAATTAAAATATAATGGAGGATATCAACATCAGATGTTTCATAAACGCGATATGATGAATCTTTTCTACGTTTCGCAACTAATAATCCTATTTCATCATAATATCTAAGTGTTCTTTTTGATACGCCAGCTAAGTTTGAAAGTTCTTGAATCGTATACAACATGACTAAACCACCTCACATTCAGTATAAACCTTAACGTAGCGTCAATGTCAATCATTTTAAATAAACATTTGACAAATCATATCCATCTATTATACTATATATAGTAGTGAACAATGAAGAGGTGATATTATGGATATGGTTTTATCTGGTTCAATCTTGGCGTTAAGTGCTTTACTTATTAGGATTCCTCGACGTTATCAGAATTTGATATTAAAAACAACCGTAAGTGCATTATTGATTTATAAGACTATTGAATATACGCTCTATGGGCTATTTTTAGATATCACAAAGATTCCTTTAGAATATTCAACATTAAGTTACTTTATCTTTTCGATTGCTGTTCTATTTAACTTGAAAAAGATGATGCCTATCGCATCATTCATGGGATTCATATCTGGTATCGGTTATCTTATATCATTTATCTTTTTAGCAGATCGCTACATGGAACAAAATGGATTTCATGTGACTATGATGGCATTTATCAATCACAGCATCTTATTCTTAGGTAGCATGTTAGTGATGAATGGTATCTCTTTTCATAACGTAACCAGAAAATCAATTCTTACATTTACAGGCATCTATGTCATTTACGTGATTGTGATCAATCGATTTGTTTCGTTCACTCAACCTTTTATTTTCATAAGAATGTTGCTAGGTGGTGACCTTCTTGTCTACCTTTTTGGAAATCAACAGATTTCTAGTTATGACTATTTGCTCTATTTCCTTATCTTGTTCTTCCTCTATCAAATAGTCATCCAACTATTTTTAAAACTGAATCACATATTATATACCATCAAAGAAGGAGATAAACGACATGAATATACAATATAAAAAAGGCATTTTAGATCTACTCGTACTCGCGATGCTTCAAAAGAAAGATCAGTATGGTTATGATATTTCTGAAAGCATCAGTATGAAGATTGAAATATCACCTGGAACGATTTACCCGATTTTAAGAAAGATGAAAGATGATGGGTTTGTGACAACTTATTTATCTGAAGTTAGTGGTGGACCTGCCAGAAAGTACTATCACATAACAGAATTAGGTATCCATCAATATCAGAAACTTAAACAAGAATGGAACGAACTTAAAACTATCACATCATATTTTTTGGAGGAAAACAATGACTAAGATCACATTTATTGAATCACTCAAACAAGGTTTACTTAAACATCATGTTCATGATATCGATGATATCTTAACCGATTATGAAGATTATTTTAATGAACAACTCAACTTAGGTAAATCTGAAGAAGATATTGCTAAAAGATTAGGTGATGTCAAAAGCATTATCAAAGATTACACTAATTCAAAAGAACAGCAACATAAAAAATGGTTTGATTTGGTTGCTGTAGGATTTATTGCGATGCCATTACTCATCATGTTATATGGTGTTTTAATCGTGTTTGCAGCAACAACACTTGTGATGTGGGCCATTGGTGTTTATTATCTGTTTCAACTAGATACTTTCTCATTTATGCCTTATATCCCTATGGGTGTTCATGTATTATACATTATCTTATCTTGGGCATCTGCTGTGTTATTCTTTAGTTTAAGTGTGAGATTGTTTTCAACAACAAAATCCATGACGATGCAATACCTTGTGAAACAAAGTATTAGAATCGGAGATTATCACATCAAACCAATCTATCAGAAATTACTAATCTATAGTTCGATTGTTTCAGTTTTAATGATGATCGTTGGCTATGTGATATCAAGTATTGTCGCGAAAGATTTTCAATATTGGCATGCATGGAATTGGTTTAGATAGCATAAAGGGATTTCGGCTGAAATCCCTTTTTTATTTTTTATTGATATTTTCTGGCATTCACCCATGCTAATGCATCTTCGAAACCAGCTTGATATAGTTGATTAATGTGCTCCTTTGAAAAATCTAAGACACCGCCTAAACTCTTCTTGTGTTTAATTTCATGAATGGTGACACCTTTAATGTTTTCTGGTTTAAAGAAATATTGTTTATTCAACTGAATAATGATGATTTCATCACATCCTGATTGAATCAGTGGTTTGATCGGTGTGTTATCAAAGACACCGCCATCATAAAATTTATGATGGTCATTTTTGACTGCTGGGAACACAACAGGAATCGAACATGATGCAACTACAGCCTTATGTGCTTCTTTAGGTGTTAGTTCATCTAAGGGCAAATAGATGACCTTGGAATCTTTTCTTAAATAATGTTCATAAGATGATTTGACTAGACCAAACAACCCCTTATTTTCATCACCACCATCAGAAACAGTCACAAACACACGTTTTGCATGAACAGTGATTGGACTGACATGTTGCATCATGATCGATGAAAAAGTATCCATGGAATAAATGCCTTTATCAATCGCTTTTAATTTATCTTCTAAAAGACGTGAAAGCAATGGCTTTTCATGTTTATAAGCATTTTCTGGTATGTTAAACCAGACACTTTCGAGTTGATCAATCGATGTCGATGCATAAACAGCGGCGTTAGCTGCACCAATGGATGTTCCTGAAATATATTGAACATCTTTTAAAATACCTGATTCGTGAAGTGCGCGTAGTGCACCTGCTTGAT
>DAOTHC010000020.1:0-10535 GCA_035447465.1 Acholeplasmataceae bacterium | reverse complement strand
GTTAAATTTTTAATGGTTGCACCATCTAAAACACCAAATATGCCACGAAGATTGGTAGCTGAAATATTTGATAAGACTTTGTTGTTACCATCTAAACTTCCACTGAAGACAATTTCATCGTTATTGATCCACGATGGATAACTGGTGTTTTGAAAATCGATATCCTTTGCTATAACATAGGTTCCTGTATTTTGTGTTGTTGTAACAACATCGATAAACTCTTCTGCAGTATAAATGGGTGTGCCATCATACCAAACACCTAAGCCAATGGTTGAATCATTTGAGCTTGTATTTCCTTCAACAGACGATGCCCAATAAGCAAAAGACATGCCAAATGAGAATAGCATATTGAAGACGATAAGTAAGATGATCAGATGTTTCTTTGAAAGCTTTAAGAGCAAAATAAAACTCCCGTGAATTCCAAATAGCAATCGCTATATTTGATGAATTCACGAGAGATTGTAGCACGACTCATGGTTAAAAGCAATTAAAATTATTCAAATTATATTGTATGATATATTTATGTCTTATTGGTTATACTTAAAAACCACATTCGTCATGATCACACGCTTGAGATTCGTCTTGATCACCAAGTGTTTGAAGTGGATTTTCTTCTGCCCAAATCTGTTCTAATGCTTGCTTAAAGTAAGCTGTTTGTTGTGCACCTGAAATACCATATTTACGATTTAACACAAAGAATGGTACACCTTGAACACCGATTTGACGTGCTTCTTGTTGTTCTTGTTTGACTTGATCACTAAATTGATTTTTTGCTAAAACTTCAGCTGCTTGTTCTTTAGGTAAACCAAGTTCATCAGCAAGTTTAACAAGTGTATCATGATCTGCAATATTAAGACCATCTGTAAAGTATGCTTTCATTAAGCGTGATGTTAATGCTTCTTCTTTACCGAGTGTGTTCGCCCATTTCGCTAAACGATGTGCATCAAATGTATTCGTCATTTGAATGATGTCATAATTATAGGTTAAACCAACTGATTTTGCATTTTGTGTAAACATAGTAAATCTTTCTTTAGCTTGTTGCGGTGTCATACCATGTCCTTCAGCAAACGTTTCATATGCGTTTTTCGTCATCACTTTAGGCGCTTGTGGATTTAATTGGTATGCTTTGTAAATCACTTCAACTTTGTTTTTATGTTTAAATTGACTTAATGCTTCTTCGAAGCGTGTTTTTCCGATATAGCAGAATGGACATGCAAAATCGGACCAGATTTCTATTTTCATATATAATACCTCCGTTTTCCATAGATATTATAACAAAGTTATGTGCATATGCAACGTCTTTTGCTTAAATTTTTATATTTTTTTAACTATTTATGTGTGTGAGCGTATTTTCACATTGAAGTTCCAAAATCGTGTAGACTAATGGTGAAAGAGGTGTATATGATGTACCATAACCCAACTATCATGCACGTTAAACGTGTCACATTAAGAATTAAGGATATCAAAAAATCATTGTCTTTTTATCAAGATATTTTAGGATTAACCGTGATTGATCAAAAACATAATGTCACATCACTCGGAACAACCAACAAAAACGTATTAATCGAACTCGTTGAAGAACCCGATGCTATTTTGATGGGCATAACACAAGGTTTATACCATTACGCGCTTCTTGTGCCAACAAGAAAAGATTTAGCACACGTTATCCAAAGACTTATCAACAAGAAATATCCAATTTCAGGAGCATCTGATCACGGTGTTAGTGAAGCCATCTATTTAAATGATCCTGATGGACATGGTATTGAAATCTATCGTGATCGCATGCCTTCTGAATGGCCAAAATCAGATGGCAAAATGACGATGTACACAGAAGCTATGGATGTTGAAGGGGTCATGTCTCTCATTGATCCAACTGTTACTTATAAGTTTCCTGAAGATACCATCATGGGTCATCTCCATCTTCATGTAAAAAGTCTTGAACAAGCATCAACATTTTTTGTTAATACATTAGGCTTTCAAATCGTATTAGCTTATGGTCCTTCTGCCTTATTCATTTCAGATCAAGGTTATCATCACCACATTGGTCTTAACACATGGCAAAGAAATGCCCCTTACGTGAAGGAGCATCAAATTGGACTGATCAGTTATGTGATTTCGTTATCAAACGAGAAATTTAATGAAATCAAAGGAAAGACAGATGCGATAACGTATGATCATGATATGCCGATGATGATTGATCCTCTTGGTCAACGCATCTATTTCGAGATTCATTAATAATAATTTAAAGCAATGATTGACAAAATCATAGATAGTATAACCGTTAAATATGATAAACCGTGTATGATGATTCTTTTCTTAATTGTGAAAAGTTGATCGTGATCGCGGTCTATTTTTTGATATAAAAGATAAGCTACAAGAAATGACACACTTGCTAAAGCAAAGCTGAAATAAAGTCGTGTGACAAAACCTAATATCATAAAGATAACAACTGGACTTAAGAAGTTTAAAAACTCATAAGAAAGTCGTTTTTGAGAAGAATCTAATCGTTCTATCGCTTTTGTTGAGAATACTGCTGTGCTTGTTCCGATTATGAAAATTAAACATAGATAGAAAAGCATCTGTTTTAATTGTCCATATCTGAATGTATCAACGACTTGAGATGTAACATACATCGTAAGAAGCATTAAGCCGTTTAAAACAAAACCTTGGATAGCAAGATAACCTGTTTTCTTCATAACAAACCTCATAACGTATTTGTTTTCATTATATCACTACACTTAAAAAAAGAAAAAGGCGATTTCTCGCCTTAAATTTCTCTAACATCGTGTGCATCAAGTTCAGTTGGTGTTGCACGACCAAAGAGGTCTAAATCAACAGTCACTTTTTCTTGATCATCATCAACGTGGGTCACTTCACCCTTCATACCTAACCATGTGCCATTCATAACTTCGACCATCTTGCCGAGTAAATGAGCCCATGTTGGTTTGCTGATGATACCAACCTTTAATAAAATCTGATTAATTTCATCTGGTGCAAGTGGAACTGGCTTGGTGCCACCACCTGATGAACCTAAGAAACCTGTAACACGTGGTGTGTTTCTCACAACAAACCATGATTCATCGGTTACAATCATTTCAACAAATACATACCCTGGGAAGAGTTGTTTAATCTTCTCTTTTTCTTTACCGTCAGCCTTCTTTTCAATGACAGTTTCTTCTGGGACAATCACACGGAAAATATAATCCGACATGCCCATGGATTCTACACGTCGTTCCAAGTCACTTTTGACGGCATTCTCATAACCTGAATAGGTTTGGATAATATACCATCTGACCTTTGGCGTCATAACAAGCTACCTAAAATCGTAATTTTAATTAAGAAGTTATAGAGTAAGATGAATCCTGTGAGAATGAATAAGAAGATCAGTGTACGAACAGCATGATCCAAGAACTTTGGCCATGTTGGCCATGTGATTTTCTTAAGTTCTGGAATTGCTGGTAAGAAGAATGGATAAATAACGAGTGCTAAACCGAATAGTGAGATAGCTAATAAGACCCACGCAAAGATAATACCGTTATTGCCCTGACCTAGAATAGGGAAGTTTTCGTCAATTCCAAAGAGTTCAGTACGGCTAATAATCATAACGGAGAGTGCTCCGGATAATGTTGCGAGAATGCCTAGTAATAAATTCTCCCATTTATATTCTGTTGTTAATACTTCGAGTAACTTGCTTTTTTCTTCAACTTGCTTCTGTTTAATCGCCATGTGATGAAGCCTCCTATTTACTTTCTTTGTGCAGTGTGTGCTTATTGCATTTTGGACAAAACTTCTGAGTTTCAATCCGTTCTTTTTGGGTTGCTTTATTCTTAGTTGTCGTATAATTTCTGCTTAAACACTCTGTGCAAACTAATATAATTTTCTCACGCATTAAAAAACCACCTTTGTGGTCATTCGCAAATGTATTTTAACACTTACGATTGACTTAGTCAACTACCTAATTATTATAACACAATTTTATACTTTTCTTTAATGCGATAAATGGCATTATAGATTTGTTTTGATTGATAGGAAGTTACCCTTTCAATCTCTTTAACGGAATACTGTTCAATGAAATAGTAATGATGGACCTCTGCTTCAATAGCTGAATCAAACGATAAGTATTGAGCTTCTTCTTCCATTAAAACCGTTTCTTTAATAAAATCAGTTGTTTCATAGAGTTGATATCTTGGTAATGATTTTAAAAGTGAGTAAAATTGTCTTTTTAAAATCAGTTCAAAATATCGTGTAAAACTTTTATTGTAACGTTCATCAAACGATTTGATGGCTTTAAATAAGATGAGTAGACCTTCTTGATGAAAATCGTCATACTCTTTTTCTTCAAGATGAAGACAATGAATCTGTTTCCATATCATTTTTTGATATTTTTGATACATAAACTCTAATGCAATTTCGCATTGGTTACATTGGATCAAATACAGAAGTTCATAATCATTCATCACGACATACATATTATGACTTCATCTTATACATCATCAATGCTGCTGCAACACTAACATTGAGTGAATTGATCTTTCCATACATGGGTATTTTTACAAGCATATCACAGTTTTGTTTAACAAGTGGCCGCATGCCTTCCCCCTCATTTCCCATCACGACAGCTAATGAAACATCTTTAGGCATGTCGTCATATGTTTGATCTGTTTGGCCATCGGTTCCGATGACCCATACACCGTGTTTTTTCATTTCTAACATCGCTTGATTGATGTTGGAGACCAAGATGATCTTCACGTGTTCAATCGCGCCAGAAGAGACTTTAGCAACGGTTGCCGTGAGCGGCACAGCGCCTTTCTTACTCATGATGATCCCATCGATTTGAACTGCCTCTGCTGTTCTGATCATCGCACCCAAATTGTGAGGATCTTCGATACCGTCTAGGATGATAAAATATTGTTTTATATCTTTATCGAGAACATCTTTTAATTCATAGGTTTGATAGTCTTCAACATCAGCAACCATACCTTGATGTAATTGATTTTTTGAAAGTTGATTTAATTCATTTTTTGTTGTAAATTGGTACTTAACTTTTTTATCATCTAAAAATTGGATAAATCGATGATCGTTAAGCTTTTCATCAAGATATAATTTATAAAATCTTCTGCCTGCAAAAACAGCTTCTCTGATGACGTTTTTACCATAAATGATCAAGGGTATCATCTCCTTTGGGGTAGTTTAGAAACATGATGATTTTTCAATCAACGAAATCATCAAGAAAAAATCAAATGAAAGGGCGCTTGTGCGCCCTTAAATCTACTGAATGTCTGCAATCTTATTGATGATGGTTCTAATAAACTGTTTAATCCAGTTGTATAAATTAGATAACACATACATCATTGGGAATGTTGATTGAGCTAATACAAGTAGTAAGAGAATATGTGGTGCACCAAGAACTACCGACGAGTCATAAAATTGACTTGGGACAAGTGGTATGAACTGGAAGAAGTTCGGCATAAAGAAGATGCCAAATAGGAATGCACCAACCATTAACGTAAAGAGAATACGACGCATCTTATTAAATGGTGCAGAAACTCTAAACAGTACGGTTAATGAAACGACGGTTGCTGATATCACAACGAGTGTTTCAGTGACTTTATCACTCATAGCAAGTGAGTTTTGGAATGCAAAGATAATCAAACTGTTGATCATGACCACTAAAGCACCAGGCAAGGCAGCTTTTAAAATATTCCACAAGAACTTACCTTTAACTTGTCTATTGTTAGGTTCTAAAGCTAAGAAGAATGATGGAATACCAATAACTAAATAGTCAATTAAAATTAACTGATTAGGTTGGATCGGATAAACACCTTTTCTGATAATCGCAACAATCGCTAATAAGAATGAAAAGATGGTTTTCGTTAAGAACAGTGTTGAAACTCTTTGTACGTTATTGATAACTCTTCTACCTTCAGAAACAACTTTAGGCATCGAAGAGAAATTCGAATCAAGTAATACAAGGTGAGATACGTTACGTGCAGCTTCAGAACCTGATGCCATCGCAATCGATGTATCCGCTTCTTTAAGTGCCAAGATGTCATTGACACCATCACCTGTCATCGCAACCGTTCTACCGTTATTTTTAAGTGATTCAATGAGTAATTTCTTTTGTTGTGGTGAAACACGACCGAAGACGGTAAAGCGTGAGGCAGATCGAACAACTTCTTTATCTTGCATACCTTCTAAAGAAATATATTTATCTGCATTAGCGATACCTGCTCTTTGTGAGATACGTGATACAGTTGCTGGATTATCCCCTGAAATAACTTTAACATCCACATTATGTGACTTAAAGTATTCAATCGTATCAATAGCATCTGGACGAATGGTATCTTCAATCATAATTAATGCGAGTGGAACAACCTTACCTTGTACGGTATTATCCACGATATCGCCATCACTAAAGGCTACGGTTAAGACACGATATCCTTCTTGTGACTGCTTATCAACTTCTTTAGCAATTTGATGATAATTTTCTTTAATAACAAATTCAGGAGCCCCTAAGATAAAGGTTCCATAACGATCAAATTGAACTGCAGAAAACTTACGTTGACTTGAAAATGGTATTAATGTTTTATGTCGTATACGTTTAGCTGTACCAAAACGTTCAGCAAGTGCATCTGATGTTAGATTTGGATCATTTTGTGCATTGATCATCGCTGAAATGATGTTTTTTAAAGGTAGACCTGTATCATTCTTATATTCGATAATACTCTTAACCGTCATCGTACCATCGGTGATGGTTCCTGTTTTATCTAAGCAGAGTGTATCGACTCTAGCAAGCATTTCAATACAGTAGAGTTCTTGAACAAGCGTATTGTTTTGAGCTAATCTGATAACCCCAACTGCAAGTGCCATGGACGTTAATAAGAATAACCCCGATGGAATCATACCGATCATTGCGCCAGCTGTCTTTTGAACGATTTCGTTATATGGAAGTGTAGAATAGTTATCCATCAAATAGAATAAGACAAACGCTAGTGGGATAATTAATGCACCTACAATACGAATAATAATCTTCAAAGATCCTAATAAATCAGATTGTGGTTTCTTATATTTTTTAGCTTGATTAGTCAGTTTTTGAATGTAGATGTTATGTCCAACTGCTGTGACTTGTGCATAACAATTACCTGAAACAATGAAAGATCCTGAATAAAGTGTATCTCCTTTTTTCTTGATAATAGGATCAGATTCACCCGTTAATAATGACTCATTAACTTCAACAGTACCTTGTCTCACGACAGCGTCTGCAGGAATCTGTTTACCTGATGATAAATGTAAGATATCATCGATTACGACATCGGAGATAGCTATTTCGAGTTCTGCACCATCACGTATGACAACACCGGTTGGTGCGGTTAATAACGATAGTTTATCAATGGTTTTCTTCGCTCTGATTTCTTGGATGATCCCAATCGTAATGTTCGCGGTAATAACACCCATGAAAAAGAGTTGTGTAATAGCTGCTTTAACTGAGATTAACCAAGCAGCAATCCCAAAGTTTAAAAAGTTAAAGAATGTAAAAATATTGGTTCTAATGATATTGGGTATCGATTTGGTTGATCCTGTATCACCAATATTAGCAAGACCTGCCATTTGGCGGAGTTCAACCTCTTCTGTTGATAATCCTTTTTCAATTTCAGGATTGTAACGTTCAACGACGATATCATCCTTTGTTTAACACGTGACTTGAGGTCAATCGCTTCTTGTGGTTCATCATCAAGGGGAACATGCAACCCTAAAGGATCACCTTGCATGGTGACGAGTTCTTCTTTGATAATGGTTTTAGGACCCTTGGTTTTCTTGGGTTTAGGCGTATCTTGAACTGAAACGTCTTCAATCAGCGCTTCTAAATCTTGATTCTGTTGAGATTTGCTGATCTTTTTATCAACCGTTTTTTCCATGCGTCGTTCATCCTTTCTCAATCCACTGGATTGCTTTTAAAATGAGTTCATCTGCTCTTTCTTGATCATTTAAGTATAAATGTCCTATAAGAGCTTCAAAACCTGTTGCGTGTGCATATGTTTTTGCATCAATGTTACCTCGACCTCTACCTGAAGCATTGCGACCTCTCTTGAAGATATCGTATTCATCTTCTGTAATGATCTTTTCATCAATGAAATAGGCCATGATGTTAGCTTGAGCACTACCTGATGTGTAGGTGATGGCTTTCTTGTGTAAATCGTTCACATCGGTCCATTTGTTATCAACCAAATGGGTTCTCACTTTTAATTCATAATAACTATCACCTAAGTAGGCGAGTGTTAATCCATTCACTACATCCATCCTCTTTCGCTTAACTCGCCTCTTAGAACATCGGCACGTGCATAATCCTTTTCACTACGTGCTTGTTCCCATGCGCGGTATAGCGAAAGTGTGTCATCGGTTAATTCATAGCGAGGCATGATACCTAAAACATCTAAAATTGTTTTGATCGTTTGATATAAAACAGCGATATGATCGGCATCTTTTTCCTTGTTAATCGCTTTTAAAATGTCATAAACCAACGTGATAACATTAGGAATATTCATATCGTCATTCATCCACTTCTTAAATGTATCGATATAGGTTTGATCGACATCGATGGTAAATGCTTTATGAAGTGAGATGGTTAAAAAAGCTTTTTTAAGGCTTCGTTTTATTTTATCATATTCTTTACTAAATTGAGCCATTAATTCATCTGAGTAGTTAATGGGCATGCGGTAATGATGTCCAACCATGAGAAAGCGGAAAGCGAGTGGATCATATGCTTCTATTAAATCTTTTACCCATGTGATATTACCCAATGATTTACTCATCTTCGTTTGATTCACATCGAGTCTTCCCACATGCATCCAAAATCGTGCAATGTGATGGTGATCATGAGCACATGTTTGCGCTATTTCATTTTCGTGGTGTGGAAACTTAAGGTCAGTTCCGCCACCATGAATGTCAATTTCGTTACCAAAGATTTCATGATTCATGACGGCACACTCTGTGTGCCAACCAGGACGACCAACACCCCAAGGTGAAGGATAACGTAAACCATCTTCTGTCGTTTTCCATAGTGAAAAATCACGTGGATCTTCTTTATCATCTTCAAGTGAAATGCGTACACCTTGATTTAATTCATCAATGTTTTGTTTGCTCAGCATACCGTAGTCACTTACTTTTTGAACTCTAAAGTAAACACCTGATGGACGCTGATAAGCATAACCTTGATCAATTAAATCTTGGATATATGAAATCATGGGTTGAATATACTCAGTAGCTCTCGGCATCATATCAGGTAAATCACTGTTTAAAGCATGGTTCATGTCGATAAAATTCTTGGTGTATCGCTTAGCTAATTCCTGTTCAGAAATACCTTCTTCTTTTGCTTTATCGATGATTTTGTCATCGACATCTGTAATATTTGATACATATAGGACGTCATAGCCCAGATATGAAAAATAGCGTTTAACAACATCAAAAAAGATGACAGGTCGTGCATTTCCTAGATGAATGTCGCCATAGACTGTAGGTCCACAAACATACATACTCACACGCTTTGGTTGAATCGGTTCAAACGGTTCTATGGTCTGTGTTAATGAATTGTATAAAGTAATCATCTGGTAGCCCTCCTCATTGATTAATTATAGTTGAAATCGTTTAATTATACAAGGAATCTTGCCCAAATAAGCCTTTTTAAGGAGAAGACCACCCATAAATGGGTGATCAGTTTAGATTTTACGAAGCGCATCTAAGATCTCTACCATCGCCCATGTATCCTGTTTACAGTAAGCAAGTAAATCGTCATACGTTTTCTCAAAAACTGACTTTTCCATAAGTGGAAACTTCGCATAAGCCACTAAGGCTTGTGTCCCATTTCCAATGGGCATTCCCTTATAGGTTAAATGGCTAAAGATGGGTAATATTTTTTTAATAGAAAATGATCCATTTAAGTCATTGTGATAGTAATTGATCACTTTGCCTTCCTCTTCATCAAAACCTAATGTTTTAAATAGTTTTGAGTTCCCTCTTAGGAGATACATCAAATCAAATAATCTGTCTACCATATTGATTAAACGTTCACGATATTCTGGAAATATAACTGCCATTTCTTTAAGTCGTGTTTGTTCAAATGATTGATTATAAACCATGATCGACCCGCCATCAGGTTTGATGACATCGAGCATGTTTTCAACGAGTTCTCTTCTTAAGTCATGATGTGATGTGGCAATATAAGAATAATTGTCTTTGTCTTTATCACAGACGCCAGGTTCATGTTCGATATGAATCGAGTACTGGAAAAGTGATTGTGTATATGGAACTTCACCTTTAAACCGTGGTAGTGGACAAGGAAATGTTTCAAAATCAAGATGATAAATCGGATATTTAAGTGACTTGATACCCGCTCTAATTTTTGAGACATGATAAAAGGGTTCACCTGATTCGATGACGTTACGCTGAATCTTGTTGTTCTCGCGTTTTAACCATTCGCGAGGAATATCTAATGCATCGACATATCCTTCATTGATTAAGTCAAAACGATCATGTTTAAC
>DAOTHC010000019.1:0-10557 GCA_035447465.1 Acholeplasmataceae bacterium | reverse complement strand
TTATGCAAACGATTCCTGTAGTTAAAGAACATCATTTTGCTAAACAGGATGAAACAGCATCTAGCAAACAACACACACAACAAAGCGGTTCTTCACAAACGACACAAAAGAAGAAGCCTACATCAACTTATAAACATCAAAACAGAGTTTATGGATCATCTAGTCAAAAGAAACGTCAAAATGATTCAAAGAATCATAAACAATCATCTGAAAACAATCATAAGCGTGAGCATCATTCTGGAAATAAAAGTTATACAAAGCATCAACCAACTAAAAAACGGTAACATGATCGCAGGTCCAACGTTAAAATTAACGTTTGGTTATGATACAATGGAAGATATCACTAGGTATCATAAAATTAATGTATAACAGGCGAGGATAGAAACATGAAGTGGGTTATTATTGGCATTTTAGTAGCAGTTTATCTTTTTGAAACCATCGTTAGTTATTTGAACTACCGTTACCGATTTAAACCAGTTCCAGACGTATTAAGTGATGTTTACGATGAAAATCGTTATGGCACATGGTTGATGTACTCTTTAGAAAATCATTGGTTTACACTAGTTAGACGAGGGTTTGATCTTGCGTTATTATTATTCTTTTTATTATCTGGATTATTCGCGCGTTTAGAAGTAGTTACTGCTAGCTGGACCGATAGTCCCATTATGGCAACACTCTATTTTCTAGGGGTCTATGTCACTGTAGAATTTCTTTTAGCTATTCCATTTAAACATTATGCCATCTTTAAGATTGAAGAGAAGTATGGTTTCAATAAAACGACGAAAAAGACATTTACAAAAGATCAGTTCATTCAATATGTGATGACGATGGTCTTAGGTGGTTTGATGGTCGGTGGTATTCATGCGTTATACCTTCAATTTTCTGATCAACTTTGGACATTTGTTTTAGTTGCTTGGGGATCTATCACGGTTGTTATGGTCATGATCTTCATGTTTTTAAATAAAGTTTTCTTAAAACTATTTAATACATTTTCACCACTCCCAGAAGGAACATTAAGACAAAGAATTGAAGCACTTGCTACATCGTTAGGATTTAACATTAAGAAGTTATCGGTTATGGATGCATCAAAGCGTTCAACTAAGTTAAATGCCTTTTTTACAGGTATCGGCAGATCTAAAGAAGTTGTCTTATATGATACACTGATTGAAAAAATGTCAGAAGATGAAATACTTGCTGTGCTTGCACATGAGTTAGGTCATGCTGTTCATAAAGACACCCTCAGAAGTTTAATTCAACAGATTTTGATTATCTCACTGTATGCTTTAGGTATCGGTTTGATTTTACAAAGTAATGAGTTAGCAACTGCTTTTGGTTTAAGTGGTGTTCACTTTGGGTTTGCTATGATTTTATTTGTCATTTTATTTGAACCTATTCAACTCGTTTTAGGCATTCCATTATCATACTTATCTCGAAGAGCAGAATTTAAAGCAGATGCTTTTGCAAAATCAAAAACATCTGGTGATCATATGATTTCAGCACTTAAGGTTTTAGCAAAAGAAGATTTAGTTAATTTAAATCCTCATCCGCTAACTATCATACTTTATTATTCTCATCCTCCGATGAAAGAACGTATTGAAGCTATTTTAAAAGCATAACAAAAAGGGAACTTCGTTTGAAGTTCCCTCTATTTTTTAGTGACTTACTTATTCTTTTTTTGTTCCGATTTTATCGAGTAAGTTAATGAATAAGTTGAGTAAGATACCAACGATAGCTGCAAAGCTCATACCTGATAGTTTCACAATTGATGTGAGGTTTAACACTGCACCACCTAAACCGATAACTAACATGGTTGATACGATAATTAAGTTTTTCATATTACCAAGATCTGTGCGATCTTTAATTAAGATCTTAACACCGTTTGCTGCAATTAATCCATAAAGCACGATTGTCATACCGCCGATAACTGCCCAAGGAATACTGTTAATAAACGCTTGAATGTATCCAAAGAATCCTAAGAGGATTGCAAAACATGCTGCTAAACCTGTTACCCAAACTGAACCGACTCTTGTGATTGCGACAACACCTGTGTTTTCACCATATGTTGTATTTGCTGGACCACCGATAGCACCAGCCACGAATGTTGCAATACCATCACCCAATAAGGTTTTATCTAATCCTGGATCAGTAATGAAATCTTTACCTGTGATTTCACCTAATACCACGTGGTCACCAATGTGTTCTGCAATGGTAACAAATGCGAGTGGAGCAAACATTAAGACGTTACTTAAGTCAAATTTATATGTTCCAACGAAACTGAAATTTGGTAATTGGAAGAATTGAACTCCACTAAAGACGGCACCTAAATCAACTAAACCAACAGCAATCGATGCGACGTAACCAATAAAGATGGAGACTAAGAAGGGAACAATTCTTAAGAATCCTTTCGCTTTTGTTGATAGAATAACAACTGATAAGAACGTAATGGCAGCTACCAATGGAACTTCCCAGCCTTGAGAACCATCAAATCCAGAGGATGAGATCGCAACAGGTGCTAACGTCATCCCGATAATGATAATCATAGGACCAATTACGACAGGTGGCAATAATTTCTTTAACCAACCACTTCCTGCGAAATGAATCGCAATCGCTACAATCACGTAGATTAAACCAACGGTCATTAATCCAAAATATGCTGATGCTGCACCACCTGCACTTGCAACTGCTGCAGTAATCGCAGGTATGTAGGCAAAACTACTACCTAAGTACACAGGAACCTTAGCTTTCGTACATAAGATATAAATCAGTGTACCAATACCACTTGCAACAAGTGCAACTCCAACATCAAGCCCTGTTAAAAGAGGAACTAATACGGTAGCCCCAAACATAGCAAAGACATGCTGCAAGCTTAAGATAATCCACTTGCCGATGGAAGCCGGTTTCTCTTGAATACCGACAATCATTCCATTTTCATTCATGACATTTCTCCTTAGATTTAGTTTCGTAAGGCCTTTAGCAAAAAAGACACCCTCTGGTGTCCTTCAAGCGTAGGTATGGAAAAGATAATTACCTTGTTATGCTCACAGGCATAGCTTAAAGGACCTTTACTGTTTCAAGTATATCATGAATTTTTTTAAAAACAACTAAAAAATGAAGAAAAAAATGATAAGATAAAGATGGTGATAAGATGAAGGAATTAATGAACAAAGAACAACTATCAAGAACCATCAAACGCATGACGCATGAAATCATAGAACGCAATCAAAATTTAAATGATATCGTCTTTGTAGGTATCTTAAAAAAAGGTTATCCAATTGCTGAAATGTTAAAAGATCATTTAAAAAGATTTCAGGATGTGGATGCGCCACTCTTTAAGATTGATATTCAAGCATATCGAGATGATGTTGAACAAACCATAAAACAACCTCCATCTCAAGGACTAGATATCAAGGATAAAGTCGTGATTTTAGTGGATGATGTCCTTTATACAGGTCGAAGTGTTAGAGCTGCCATGGATGCATTATCTGATCATGGAAGACCTAAAGAAATACAATTAGCGATTTTAATTGACCGGGGTCATCGTGAACTACCGATTAGAGCCGATTATATTGGTAAAAACATTCCAACATCAAAACTAGAAAAAGTGTTGGTAGATATGGAACACATGAATGTATATATAGAGGACAAATAACATGATAACATTAGAAACAGAACGTTTGATTTTAAAACCGATTCAACTGAGTGATGCAGAAGCTATCTTTCACTTTTTTACCAAAGAAGTAACAACGTACATGTTGCCAGCACCTGCTAAAAAGATTGAAGATACTGAATCTTTCATTAACTACGCCATTAAGGCGAGAGAAGCACAAGAAGAAATCGTTTGGGTAGCAAGACTCAAGTATGATGATACATTTGTTGGTTGCTTTGGTTTGCATAAGATGAACACGGATACACCTGAATTAGGTTTATGGATTCAAGAAGGATTATTTGGTAAGAAGTTAGGGTTAGAAGGCATGAAAGGCATTGTTCAATATGCGAGAACATCTGTTCCTCACCAATACTTAGTTTATCCTGTTGACCGTAAAAATATCTCCTCTCGTAACATTCCTGAAACTTTAGGTGGCATTGTTAAGAAGCATTATCCAAAAGAAGCTGCTACTGGAAATATCCTTGACATTATTGAATATTGGATTTATCCAGAAACACCCCAAGACTTTAAACCTTTAACGGTTTTATTCCAAGGTGATTCCATCACAGACTGCGGTAGAAATCGTCATGATCTAGCGAGCCTTGGTGATGGTTATGTGTATCAATTAAAACAATCTTTACCGATGGTTAATGTCATCAATAAAGGCATCAGTGGTGACCGTACAGCAGAATTATTAGCACGATGGCAAGATGATGTAATTGCCTATCAACCTGACGTATTATCCCTGCTATGTGGTGTGAATGATGTGTGGCATTATTTCAACTTTGGTAAACCTATTGATGAAGAAACATTTGAATCAAATTATCGAAAACTCATCCATATCACCAAAGAAAAATCACCGCACACAAAAATGTTTTTAATTGAACCCTTTAGTTTTTCGATCGGTGCGTTTGATGCATCATGGCGTCCGATGTTAAATAGTTTTATTCAAATTGTTGCAAAACTAGCAAAAGAAGAAAATTTACCACTGATTCATATGGATGAACATATGAAATCATGGGAGAAAACCTATGGTGCTGCTGCACTATTAGGTGACGGTGTTCACCCAACTGAACTCGGTCACCAACTCATGGCAAGTGTTTTAAAACCTGTGATCCGTAACCTACTACTTGAAATAGACCTCAAAAAGTTATAAATCAAATTTAGGAGGAATAACATGGGAAAACCGACGACGAAAGAAGAACTCATTCAATTCAGTCAGCGTGATTATGAAACCATCATGGCAATCATTGATAAGCTTTCAGCAAAACAACGATTAAAAGAATGGAAAACCACTGGACGCGACAAAAACTTACGTGACATTCTCTTTCACCTACACGCATGGCACCAAATGTGTCACAAGTGGCTAGAGGCCCTTTTAGAAGGTGGTCGTCCTGCTTTACCCAAAGAAGGTTACACTTGGGATGACATTGACCAGCTCAATCATGAGATTTGGCTAGAAGCTCAAAAACATCCATTTATGGATGTTTTAGAACTCTTTCAAGAATCCCATAGAAGTTGTTTAACATGGATTAAACATCTTTCTGACGGTCAAATTTTTACCACGTATTTTCCGTGTATGAGACATCCAATCAACGGTTTAATTGATGGGTGCATCTCAGATCACTACGAGTGGGCAATTGACCTCATCAAAAAAGAATATCAACTCTAAAAATAGGGACTGTAACGAAATAAAAAGATAAACAGCCTTGATAACAAAAAAGCCACTCTGGAAGCCAGGGTGGTTTTTTGGTATAATTGAAGTATGTCAAGTACTCAATTAAATCAAGTCTATTTTAACCCAAAACAGTTAAAATTACCACTATCATTTGACATAAAAATACCATTTGATAGTGAGGTTAGAACATTTGACGAAGTATTTCGGAGGATAGATCTAAATCAATACGTCGTAGCCGAAGCTAAAGTAGGTAGAATCGGTTATAATCCAGTCAATATGCTCAAATTGATTCTGTTTTGTCAGATGGAAAACATCACAAGTTTAAGAGATATGGCAAAAGCCGCACAGCACGACATTAGAATTATGTGGCTCACAGATGAGCTTATGCCAAGTCACCAAACGATTAGTGAGTTTATGAAGAATCGTTTAAAAGATCAAATTGAAAACATCTTCTACGATTTAAACCGATACATCATAGACCAAGAAAAAATAGATACCGAAAAACTCTTTATTGATGGGACAAAGATTGAAGCGAACGCAAACAAATACAAGTTCATCTGGAAAGGTTCAGTTGAAAAATTTAGAGATAAACTCTATAAAAAAATAACGAAGCACATCGAAAAGCTTAATGGACATTACATTGATATGGGCATCTTTTTTCCTATGTATGACACCTATGAAGTGGAATATCTCAAACGGATATTAGATTTCATAACCCATGAGATTGAGCAATCAGAGGTTTCATTTGTTTATGGTAAAGGCACGAGAAAAACAGCCTTACAAAGAGATTATGAAAAGATACATGAGTATCATACAAAGTTAAATGAGTATAACGACTATATCTCAATCATTGGACCTCATAGAAACTCGTGTGCAAGAACGGATCATGACGCGACCTTTATGCATATGAAAGAAGACTACATGAGAAATGGTCAATTAAAGGCAGGATACAATGTGCAAATGGGTGTATCTGATGAATATATCCTACACTTAGACATCTTTCAAGACCGAAGCGACTATCAAACATTTATACCTTTTTTAGAGGGATTCAAACAAAAGCATGGATATTATCCAAAATACCCCGTAGCAGACGCAGGTTATGGTGGGCTCAAGAACTATCGTTATCTGAAGATGCATAACATGGAACTCTATCAAAAATACACCATGTACGGCAAAGAGACAACAGATAAAAAGTATGCAAGTGATCCTAAGAGACCTATCAACTTTAAGAAAGATGATGACGGATATTTCTACGATGAAAATGGTGAAAGACTTCACTTCTTATGGCACAGTAAGAAAGGTCACGATGTGTATGAAGTACCCAGCACAAAGCGTAGAGTTGATATCAATGAAGCACTCTGGGTACATCAAAAAGAAGTTAGAGAAAACCTTGAGTCAGAGCTTGGTATTGAACTGAGAATACAACGTTCGATTCAAGTTGAAGGTGCATTTGGTATCATTAAAGAACAGATGGGATTCAGACGATTTAGACGTCGAGGCATTCAAAATGTGAAGTTTGAGTTTATGCTCATCGCAATTGGCTACAATTTAAAGAAATTCCACAATAAAAAATACCGAATCACACAATAATATCCACTGGAAAACTAAGGATTCTATATGAATTCCTTTTAAACATGCATAAAAACAGCTAATTTACTCGACTTTCCCACATGAATAACTACAAGATAAAGAAAAAAGGACTACGAAGTCCATGAAGAAATTTAAACCTTCATTTCGTTACAGTCCCTACTTATTATTTCTTCATATCATGTTTTATTTTCATATCCTTATTAATCATGTGTCTTAAGATCCACAACACGTTGAAAAACACGAATAATACGACTAACAACCAATTGAGAAATTGGGGAATATATTTCATGTTGTCTGGATCATTATGATGTGTATATTTAATGATAAAGAAGATATTTTGAAAATCATAAACATTGAATTTTGTTAGAATCATACCTAGAAATACATTGTATAAAACACCGAAAATAACGATTGCGATTAAAAGAACTTTAATGCTTTTGGTCTCCTTCATAGAACCACCCCTTACCATAGGTATTATACCAAAAAACGATTGATTTCGAACAGTACAAATTCATACCGAAACAGATGAAAAACAGTTGACAATTTACGTTTATTATAGTAATATGACATAGGTACATTAGTTTTATCCACTATTAGCCCTTAAATTCAAACCCCGAACGAATATAAGGAGAAATCACATGAATACATTTATGGCAAATGCACAAAACGTAACACGCAAATGGTACGTTGTTGATGCAGAAGGCAAGACATTGGGTCGCTTAGCAACTCAAGTCGCAACAGTTTTGCGCGGTAAACATAAACCAACCTACACCCCTCATGTAGACTGCGGTGACTATGTTATCGTTATTAACGCAGACAAAATTGAATTAACTGGTAAAAAATGGAATCAGAAAATGTATTATTCACATTCTGGTTACAATGGCGGTCTTAAGGAAACAGCTGCTAAAGATGTTATGGCTAAATTTCCAACCCGTATGGTTGAAAAAGCAATTGTTGGTATGTTACCACATACAAACTTAGGTGCACAAATGGCAAAGAAACTCTTTGTTTATGCAGGACCTGAACACAAACACATTGCACAACAACCAGAAAAATTGGAGGTATAATAAGTCATGGCTAAAGAAAAAGTACAATACTTAGGAACCGGTCGTCGCAAGAGCTCAGTAGCACGTGTTATTCTTACTCATGGTAAAGGATCATTTTTGATCAATGGCCGTGAATTCGAAGAATACCTACCATCTCCTGCAGTACGTCTTGACGTTCTTCAACCATTAACACTCACTGAAAGTGAAGGCAAATACGATATTTCTGTTAATGTCTATGGTGGTGGCCTTTCAGGTCAAGCAGGTGCAATCCGTTTAGGTATCACCCGCGCACTTATGGAAATTAATCCAGAACTACGCCAAACTTTAAAACCAGCTGGCCTTGTTACGAGAGATCCTCGTTCTAAGGAAAGAAAGAAGTACGGTTTAAAGAAGGCAAGAAAAGCATCACAATTCTCAAAGCGTTAATTCATTGGGACCCTTTTGGGTCCCTTTCTTTTTTTATGTTATAATATCATCGTATAGGTGAAATTTATGAAGCTGAATTACCGAAATACGTTTTATATTGGTCTGATTTTCTTTATTATTTCCTTGTTTTGGCAAACCTATGATATGATGATTGCTCGTACGATGATTGACAAGTTTGGTCTTAATCAAACATGGTCAGGCATTGTGATGGCAATCGATAACATCATGGCAGTGATCTTACTGCCACTTTTTGGTGCGTTATCAGATAAAAGTAATGCCAAAAAAGGAAGAAGAACACCTTATATTATCGTCGGTACGATTTTAGCAGCTTTCGCTTTTATGTTTTTATCCTATGCAGATTATCTTCAAACATTAAAGATTCAAGCTACCGATATTGTTGAAGAGCATTACGATATTGCCTTTGGTGATGATGTCGATTCAAAAGAACGCGATCATTGGTATATCGTCATCGATCAAATGGATGATGAAAGACAAAATGCGTTTCTTCTTGGAGATATCAGTTATCGTGAGTTAACGGAATACGAAGATCAAATTAAAGATCCTATGTTAGCGATATTAGCTGATAATGGTGAAACCTTAAATAATCGTGATTTATCCACGATTAAAGACATGTATTACACTTATTTATCTGATCGTGCTTGGGAAGTAACAGCACAAAATCCACTGAATTTGATTATTTTTGGAAGCATCTTATTTATTTCCTTAGTTGCTATGGCCATCTTCAGATCACCTGCAGTTGCGCTCATGCCTGACGTAACCATTAAACCTTTACGTTCAAAAGCCAATGCCATCATTACCTTAATGGGTGCTTTAGGTGGTATACTTGCTGTTTATATCATTATGTTATCAGGACTAAATAAACACGCTTATGATCATCATGGTATCGTCTTTATTATTGTAGGTGTCGTGATGATTATCACATTAATCATCTTCCTTTGGAAAGTTGATGAACCCAAACTCGTTAAAGAAAAACAAGCGATTGATAAGCAGTTAGGTATAGCACCAGAACAAATTCAAAATCAACCGAAAAAAACGTTAAAATCGTTAACGATCAAACGACGAATGTCACTTTATTTTCTTTTAGCATCAGTTTTTTTACTCTTTATGGGTTATAATGCAGTGATGAGTAAACTTGCGGATTATTTGCCAAAGGTATTAAACTTGAATTATTTTGATTATCAGTTCATCGTTGCTCAAGCCGTCGTCATCATTGCGATTTTACCGATTGGTCTATTATCCATGGTTTTAGGACGAAGAAGAACTGTCCTTTTAGGGATGGTACTCATGATTGTTGCTTTGATGAGTGCAGCAAGAATCAGTGAAGGGAACTCATGGCTAATCGCAGGTATGATTGCACTAGCTGGTATTGGATGGACCATGATTGGTATTAATACTTATGTCATGGTTGTCGAAGTTTCAAAGGGGTACGACGTTGGACGTTATACAGGTTACTATTATGCAGCATCAATGTCTGCACAAATCATTACCCCTATCTTATCGGGTGTCCTAATGGATCACTATGGACGCATTATTTTATTTCCTTATGCAGCCTTTTTTGTCACCTTATCGTTATTCACGATGCTCTTTGTTAAACAAGGAGATGCGAAAAAGATGAAAGGCAATTTGTTATCAATTTTAGAAGAGGTGGAGTAAGCATATGAAAATTGCAGTTATTGGTCACTCAAGTTCAGGTAAATCAACATTTTCAAAGCGATTAGCACATGTCTATCACATTCCTGTTCTTCACATTGATAAAATATTCTTTGAACCCAATTGGGTAGAAAGAGATAAGACATTAGTCGCTTCAGAAATTAAAGCATTTATGAATCAAAAAGATTGGATCATCGATGGTTTTTACCGCAGATTAGCTACAGAACGATTTGATGAAGCAGATCAGATTTTCATCTTCAATTTTAACCGCTTTAAATGCCTCTATGGCGCGATTGTTCGCCGGTTTAAATATCACAATCAGAATCGCGATTCTGTGTGTGTAGGATGCAAAGAACGGCTTAATTTAAGTTTTGTGTGGTGGATCCTTTTTGGTGGTCGTAAAAAAGATTCAAGACAGTTACTAAACAAGTTTGAAATGGCGTATAAGGACAAGGTTGTTGTTTTCCGCACACGGAAACAAGCCAATCAATATTTGCGTT
>DAOTHC010000018.1:0-11003 GCA_035447465.1 Acholeplasmataceae bacterium | reverse complement strand
GTCTAGCCCTCGGGGGTGGGGGTGCCAGAGGTTCCTATCAAATCGGTGTTTTAAGAGCACTTGAAGAAGCGGGAATCCTTCACAACATTGAACATATTTCAGGGACATCAATTGGTGCCATTAACACGCTCATGGTGATGGCAAAGCTTTCCTATGAACGGATGATTGAGATTTGGGAAATGATACATAATTCTGATATTTATGGTCATAAATTGGAGAAACTCAAATTTGATAAAATTGGTTTATTCTCCCTCAAAGAAATGTATGATAAACTTTGTGAACAAGTATCCTTGTCAGAAATTAGAGAAAGTAAAATACAAGGGTATGTTACAGCGGCACGTATTAAAAAAGGATCAATGATTGATCAAGTATTACTCCATCGTATGAAAAAAGAAGTCTTTCATCTAAATGATGTTGAGGATCCACATAAAGCTGTTTTAGCTTCAGCATCCATTCCTGTTTTATTTGGTTCGACTGAAATTGATGATCAGTTTTATGTTGATGGTGGTACCATTGATAATTGTCCGATTAGACCTTTAATCGAACAGGGATGTGACATCATTATTGCAGTACCAATTGATGGCAGATTCCATCATAAGACATATCAAGATGATGATATCTTACTAATCAATATGGAAGCTAGGAAGTTGTTCTCCATTACGATGTTAGACATCCTTGATTTCAAACCAGAGGATGTCAAATATAAATCTAACTATGGTTATCTCATGGGTAAATCCATGATTGAAAAATGCAAGAACGATCAACTATTTGATGGCACATCATGGGTTAAACCAGAAGGTCATCACTATTACATATTATCTAAAGATGAAGAACAAAAGGTTAAAGAAGAGGTAACGACATGGAATTAGATCTCATAAGACTTATTCAAATGATGAGAAATCCTTTTTTTGATCAACTTTTTTATTGGATTACACAATTAGGTGATCAAATCGTATTTATTGGTGTTGTTGTGATTATCTACTGGACAATTGATAAAAAGTTTGCACATAAATTTACGTTTGCCTTTATGATGAGTGCACTCGTCAACACCGGACTCAAAGTCATTTTTAAACGGATTAGACCGTTTTATTATCAAGGCATAACTGCCGAAGAATCATGGTTAACCACAGGTTATTCATTCCCATCAGGACATGCACAAGCTTCTGGGGTATTAGGATACACAGCATTTTATGCCAGTAAGAAGACAAAGGCACATTGGTTAAAGTATGTTGGATGGTTTATCATTATTTTGGTACCATTTTCTAGAATGTATTTAGGTCAACATTTCTTAAGTGATGTTGTTGTTGGGTTAATCTTAGCATTAGGTTTAACACACGTAACGTTTAAACTCGTTGATCTCATGGGTGATGATGAACACGTCTATACACTCATGCTAGCCCCCTTATTCTTATTAAGTCTTTTCTTCTTTAGAAATCATGATGTCTATGTTGCTGTTGGTGGTTTTGTTGGATTTGCTGTAGGCTATTATGTTGAAAAAAGATGGATTAAATTTGATGTGAAAGCTTTATGGTGGATTCAAATCATTAAGGTTGTCTTCGGTTTAGCAATTGCTTTTCTCATTAAAGAAGGTCTTAAAGTTGTTTTTCCAGAAAAAATCTTCTTTGATTTTATTAGATATTTATTGATCGGAGTATGGGCAGCATGTGGTGCGCCTTTCATCTTCAAACATGTCATATCACATTTTAAAAAGAGAGTTTAATCAATTATCAGTTACTGAGCTTTATCAGATCCTTGATCTTCGGTCAAGGGTTTTTATCATTGAACAAACCTGTATATACCCTGAACTTGATTACTTAGATCAGATGAGTATGCATTATATGCTATATGATGGTGATACCTTAGCCAGTTATATTAGACTTATTCCACCTGGATATAAATTTAAGGAACACGCGATTTCGCGTGTGGTAACAGATCCTTTATATCGCCAACATGGTTACGCCACCAAATTGATTAAAGAAGCTATGGAAGATATCAAAGGTTGTCCCATCCGTATATCAGGTCAAGCTTACTTAAAAACATATTATGAGCATTTAAGATTCAAAGTTGCTCGTGGACCTTATCAAGAGGATAATATTCCTCATTATGAAATGATATATATTTAAAATATATGTAAAACTTGCATAGTTATCAGAAATGTGATAAAATTTTGATGTAAAAAAGCAAAATTAGAGTAATCTAATGACGCAAAGCTATAGGGTCTTAATCAAAGACAGCCAGTTGCCAGCTATTTTGTTGCTGGTTTTTCTTTTTTAGAGGTTTTGAATATGAGAAAAATAAGAAAAAAATACCTCTTAATCATTTTATCAATCATGCTGATCATCAGTAATTTTTCTTTATCTTTTGCATATTGGGCTTCAAACGTACAAGGTGCATCACAGCAAGGATCGGGTACCGTGGTAATCGGTTCTTGGGTACCTACAGGTTATGTGGGCATCACCCAGACAGGTGCTGGTGATTATATAACATTGAATGAAGTTACTGCGACAGGTAAGTATATCTTGATGGAAAATATATCAAACATTTCATTATCACCTTTGGGAGGAACTTCTGAGTTTACGGGTGAATTTTATGGAAATGGTTTTTCAATCAGTAACATCACGATTATTGGTTCATCTGGAAATATGGGTTTATTTAGTATTAATAACGGTATTATCAGTGGAGTTACCTTAAATAACATCACGATTAGTAATAGCAGTTCGAGTGATAAAACTGTTGGTGGATTGGCTGGCATTAATAAACAATTGATTGAAAAGAGTTATGTCACCGGTAGTATCACAGTCACAACAGCAAAAACATCTTCTGGGTGGTTTTCTGGAGGAACAGCAACGATCTACGCAGGTGGACTTGTTGGACTAAATGAAGGTAGCATTAAGTATAGTCATGCTGCTGTTAATGTTACTGCATCAGCAAGTCAAACGGGTGGCTTTTAGGAACTGCAAACGCCTATGCGTATGCGGGTGGACTAGTTGGCTACAGTACATCAACAAATGCTATAGAAGAAAGTTATGCAAATGGCAATATATCCGCATCAGCTTCTCGAAGCGGTGCAACCTTCGGAACCACAACACCTTATGCAGGTGGATTAGTCGGTCGTTCAACTGGAACAGGTGGTATTATGAATAGTTTTGCTACAGGTAATGTTACAGTGAACACAGGAAGTAATGTGGGTGGTTTGGTTGGTGATAGTGATGCAACAGTTGCTAATAGTTATCGCAGAGATGGCCAACTTATAAACGGAACTCTTAACGGTGGTAACACCATAGGAACTCTGGCAACTGAAAGTCAGTTGAAATCCAGTGAATGGATGATAAATAATGCTTTGTGGACAGTTGAGATATGGTCATTTGATACAGTTAACTATCCAAAATTAAAACGAAATCCTTATTGATATATGGTTTACTTTATACAATATTTATGCTAAAATATAAACGCGATGAACAAAAGGAGTAACAACACCCTTCTTATCATAGAGACTTCGTGGTTGGTGGAAACGAAGAAGAAGACCTGTGAACGCTATTTGGGAGCAAAAGGTATGTCGGCCTTAACGACATTTGAGGGCTAGATTTTTCTAGAACTAAGGTGGTACCGCGTAAACTATTACGTCCTTAGAATTTGCTAAGGGCGTTTTTTCTTGAAAATGGAGGAAAAGTTATGAAATACATGACAGCTGCACAGATTCGTCAAACATGGTTAGACTTTTTTAAGTCAAAAGGGCATAAGGTCGAAGCATCAGCTTCACTCGTTCCACAAAATGATCCAACATTACTTTGGATCAATGCGGGTGTTGCCCCACTAAAAAAATATTTTGACGGCACAGAAAAACCACAGAACCCAAGAATCACCAATGTTCAAAAATGTATTCGAACGAATGACATCGACAATGTCGGAAGAACTGCTAGACATCATACATTTTTTGAAATGTTAGGTAATTTTTCAATTGGTGATTATTTTAAAGATGATGCTATTGCTTGGGGCTTAGAGCTATTAACAGATCCTAAGTGGTTTGGTTTTCCTCTTGATAAACTATATATGACTTATTATCCTGATGATGTCGATGCGAAAGATCGCTGGATTTCATTAGGTGTTGATCCCTCACATCTTATTCCTAGAGCTGATAACTTTTGGGAAATAGGTGCAGGTCCTTGTGGCCCTGATACAGAGATTTATTTCGATCGTGGTGAATCTTATGATAAGCGGGGTAAAGAACTCATTGAAGATGATCTTGAAAATGAACGTTATATTGAGATTTGGAATATCGTTTTTTCACAATTCAATTCAAAACCTAACCTAACACGTGAAAACTATCCAGAACTTCCTTCAAAAAATATTGATACAGGTGCTGGACTCGAACGGTTCTGCTGTGTGATTCAGCAGACTGAAACGAACTTTGAAACAGATCTTTTCTTCCCAATCATCAAGCATACCGAAGAATTATCTAGTGTTAAGTATGAAGGACAAATGGCATTTAAAGTGATTGCAGATCACATTAAAGCCTTAACATTTGCCATTTCTGATGGTGCGATTCTATCCAATGAAGGACGAGGCTATGTTTTAAGACGTCTTTTACGTCGTGCTGTGAAATACGGTAGAAAATTAGCATTAAATCAACCTTTCTTACATATGCTCGTTGATGATGTGGTTAACACCATGGGAGTTTTCTATACCAACTTAAATGAAACTAAAGATATCGTTAAAAAGATTGTCTTAAAGGAAGAACAAAAGTTCCTTGAAACGATTAACGAAGGTGAAAAGCATTTATTAGATGCGATTGCTAAAGAAGGTAAAGTTGTCAGCGGAGAAACTGCATTTAAGCTATATGACACCTATGGATTCCCCATTGAACTCACATTAGAATACGCAGAAGAACAAGGTGTCACCGTCGATTTAGATGCTTTCCAAATCGAATTAGAACGCCAAAAAGAGCGCTCTAGAGCAGCAAGAACTGATTCAGGTTCAATGAAGGCTCAAGAAGAAGCATTCTTAAACTTTACAACACCCTCACGTTTTATTGGCTATCATACGTATCAAACTGAAGCTAAAGTGATCAAAGTCTTCCCACAAGGCATTGTGTTAGATGAAACACCATTTTACGCAACATCAGGTGGACAGGTTGCAGATAAGGGATGGATCAATGGTTTAGAGGTTACTGATGTGTTTAAACTTCCTCATGGACAGTTCTGTCATCAAGTTGAAGGTGACTACCAAGAAGGTGATGAAGTTTTAGCTGTCGTCGATCAAAAAGAACGTGCAAAGACTATGAAAAACCATAGTGCTGCACATCTTTTCCATCAAGCGATTAAAGATATTTTTGGTAAGCATGCGAACCAACAAGGATCTCAAGTCGCACCATGGAGCTGGCGCTTTGACTTTAACCATTATGAAACAGAAACTGATGAACGTATTTTAGAGGTTGAAAAACTTGTTAAAACATACATTTTAGAAACACCACTCGATGTTGTGATTAGAGAATTACCGATTGAAGAAGCTAAAAAACTAGGTGCTATGGCACTGTTTGGTGAAAAATATGGTGATATCGTTAGAGTTGTTGACATGGGATGGAGTAAAGAATTCTGTGGTGGTACACACGTTAAGAACACCAAAGAAATTCTAGATTTCGCGATTACTTCCTATGAGTCGATTGGTTCAGGTATTTACCGTATGGAAGGTGTCACAGGAATTAACATCGATGAGCAGATGAAGAAGTACTTACAACCTTTCTTCTTAGAAATTGCACAAATCACAGATAAGATTAAGCGTTTAGATGAAAAATTAAGTATACCAACAGAACCAAAGATTATCGGTTCTTATCAAGATATCATCAACTACAGAAACTATGTCGATCAGTTAAAAGAGTTATCAAAACAGTATGAAAAAGAAGCACAACGTGCTAAACAACAAGATGTGCTTAAGAATTTAGATGACTACATCCACGATGTTAACCAAAAGAGACAACTCATTCAAACAGAAGGGTTAGATCAAAAGGTTTTAAAACAGTTAATTGATGCACTCTATGATAAAATAAAAGCAGAAACACTTTTCTTATTAAACGTGACAGATGGGAAAGCTACATTCCTCTGCAAGAGCGAATTAAATGATGCGAATGAACTTGTTAAGTTAGCAGCATCACTTACCTCGGGTTCTGGTGGTGGAAAAGGCCAGTTTGCACAAGGCGGCACGCAAGATTTAAGTAAGTTAGATGTTGCTGTCGAAGAGATTAAAAAGCGCTTATGAAACGTTATTTAGGACTTGATTTAGGAAGTAAAACAGTTGGGGTTGCTATCAGTGAATCGGGTATTATCGCGAGCACACTCACAACCATAAGATTTACTGAAAATCAGTATGAAGAAGCAGCTAACGCTGTAAGTTCACTGATGAAAGAACACCAGATTGATACGGTTATTTTAGGTTTGCCTAAACATATGAATAACGATATTGGTATCAGAGGGAAAATCAGTGAATCATTTAAAGTATTGTTAGAAGAAAAAACGAATAAGACCATCATCCTTTGGGATGAGCGTCTCTCCACACAAACTGCAAGAAAAGCTATGATCTACGGATCAGAGCGAAGAAAGACTCAAAAAGATAAAAAAGATGAGCTCGCTGCAGTTGTGATATTACAAAATTATTTAGATTATAAAGGAGCATGAACATGTTAAAAGAAGATCAAATGGTTGTAACCAACCAAAATGGCGATGAAGCCGTATGTGATATTTTATTTACCCATGAAGCAAATGGTAAAAACTATGTCGTATTCGAATTTGTGGACACACACGAAGTCAGTGCAGCTATCTATATTCCAGGTGATGTTGAAGGCGAAGGTACATTTGCTGATATCGAAACCGATGAAGAATGGGATATGCTAGATCAAGTTCTTCAAGCTTACTATGATGATATGGAAGCTGAAGAAGATGAAGAGGACGAAGAAGACGAAGAAGACGAAGAGGAAGACAAGTAAGCATGAATTTTGTTTCACTCAAAGCTTATGCGTTAGAAAAAAAAGTACCAATTATCACCGATGAAGTCTTCGATTTTTTAAAGTTATTTATTTCACAAAACCAGATTAAAGATGTTTTAGAAATAGGAACAGCTATTGGCTATAGCGCACTTGCTATGGCCTCTTTTGGTTGTCATGTAACAACCTTCGAAAGAGATGAATTCATGATCGATGAAGCGAAGAAACATTTTGATCTCTTTGAAGAAGGAGAACGTGTGACTTTAATTCCTTTTGATGCATTAACGTATGAGAAAAATTTGGGTATGTTTGATTTAATCTTCATTGATGCTGCAAAATCTCAATACGAAACATTCTTTAATAAGTATAAACCTTACTTGAAACAAGGTGGGTATATCGTGTGTGATAATTTGCATTTCCATCATTTAGATCCCAGCAAGGTCAACAGACATACACAAGCATTATTAAAAAAGTTAGAGAAATTCAAAGTATTTTTAAAAGAGCATACTGAATTTGAAACCACATTCTATGATTTTGGTGATGGTGTTTCAGTATCGAAGAGGATAATGTTATGAAACGATTAATCACATTGCATGATCATGTGAATCTTGAAAGTATCTTGGCATATGCAGATGGTGTTTTAATTGGTAATGACCAATTTGGAACACGTTTATGTCATAGCTTTTCATCAGATGAGATCAATCAAATATGTCAAGAAGCATTTGAATTAAAAAAAGATGTCTTTTTGGTTGCTAATCAAATGATGACAGATGATGAACTTGACCAATTTTCAAATTGGCTAGATGAATTCAAATTATCACTGATTAAAGGGATTGTCGTTGCTGATCTTGGTGCCATTATGACACTCAAAGAAAAAGGATTAGAAGATAAGGCTATTTATAATCCAGAAACACTCATAACTAACCATTATGATTTTAATTTTTTAGAAGCGTTAAACATTCAAGGTGTTTACGCAGCTAAAGAGATTACATTAGACGATCTTGAAACCATTGGTAAATATAAAAAACTGAACATGTTTATGGTGGGTCATGGTCATTTGAATATGTTTTATTCAAAAAGACAACTCATTAAAAACTATGAAATTCATTTAGAACAAGATTTGGATTTGCACAATCGTCAAGATTTAAGACTCATTGAAGAAAAACGAAGTGATGAACCGTATCCTGTTTTAGAAGATCATGCAGGAACACATGTTTTTCGTTCAAAAGTCATGCATGTGTTAAACCATATCGATCTACTTTCACCATGGATTGACTACATGGTGATTGATACCATCTTTAAAGATGATCGTTATGGCATGCTGGTCAGCCAGATGTATGCAACACATGATCATGAATTAAAAGAAAAAATACAAGCTGAATACCAAGAAGCATGGGATGAAGGCTTTTTCTACAAGAAAACTGTATATAAGGGTAAGGGTGGCGAACAGTGATTGAACTTCTCGCACCAGCAGGTGATTTAGAAAAACTAAAAATAGCGTTAATGTATGGTGCTGATGCCGTGTTTATTGGTGGACAGGATTTTTCACTGCGCGCAAGAGCATCTAATTTTACCTTAACAGATATTAAAGAAGCTACAACGTTTGCCCATGAAAGAGGGAAAAAAGTTTATGTAACCACGAACATCATCCCTCATCATGAAGACATGGAAGGTTTACTAACGTATTTAAAGGGATTAGAAGATGCGAAAGTAGATGCCATCATTTCAGCATCGCCATATATTGTCGATATGGCATTAAAACATACAACACTTGAAGTTCATTTATCCACACAACAATCAGTAACGAATGCAAAAACAGTTAATTTTTGGTACAACCATGGTGTTAAGCGTATTGTTTTAGCACGTGAACTCGATAAGCATCAAATCAGACAATTAAAAGAAAAAACAGAAGCTGATATCGAAGTTTTCATTCATGGTGGTATGTGCATGAGTTTTTCAGGTCGTTGTAGCTTATCGAACAACATGACTGATCGCGATGCTAATCGCGGAGGTTGTGCACATTCATGTCGTTGGAACTATGACTTAATCGAAAATGGAACTAAAGTATCTGATGAACCATTTAGTATGTCATCCAAAGATTTAGAAGCTTTAGAACAGATTCCTCATTTAATCGATAGTGGTGTTTCCTCATTAAAGATTGAAGGTAGAATGAAAAGTCTTCACTATATCGCAACCGTTGTATCAACGTATCGTAAACTCATCGATGATTACACAAGAGATCACAAGATCGATGATTTTACACCTTATATGAACGAATTAGAGAAAGCTGAAAATCGTTTAGCTTCACATGGATTCTTAGAAGGTATGCCAGGTGTTGAACAACAGCTTTATGGCATGAGAAATGAAAGACCCACACAACTCTTTATTGGACTAGTTGTATCATACGATGAAAAAACAGGGATTGCTACGATCGAGCAACGCAATCATTTCACCCTAGGTGAAAAGGTTGAGATGTTTCATACAAATGGCATTGTAGAGCCCTTTATCGTTGAACGTATGACGGATGAACAGGGTGAAGTTTTAGAAGTTGCACGACATCCAAAACAAATTTTGAAAATTAAAGTGCCATCACCTGTTGAACCGTATGCGATGCTTAGAAAACGATGAACACGTATACGAAAGATGGTCAAACCATCACTTATCATATTATTCGTAAATCTAATAAAAATGCTTATTTTAGAATTAAAGATGGTGTGTTAGTTGTCACAGCAAACATCTTAACTTCAAAAAAAGCGATTGAGTCATTTATTGATTTAAAGTTTGATGTCTTCTATGAAAAAATCAATCGTGATCAATTCGTTGAACCCACAGATCAAATCACGCTTTGGGGTAAAACATATCGCTTAGATCAATTCTATGGAAACTTCTCTTATCACATCGAAGATGATCATGTCACTGTGAGAAGTAGATCAGATGATGTGGTTAGTATCAAGAAGAAAATCTATCTATCAGAGTTAAACAAACAAGTTCTCATCACACATGAAGAGATCTTACCTGTTTTAAGATCTGTAGGATTAAACATTCTACCCATCAAGATCAAATATTTAAAATCTAAGTTTGGTAGTTACCACAGAAAACATCATGAGATCACACTGAATTCTTTTCTAACAACATTAGATCCGATCTATCTAGCCTATGTGATGTTTCATGAATATGCCCATGTTTTAGTTTTTAATCACTCAAAAGATTTTTATAATCTTTTAGATAAACTGATGCCAAATCATAAGGTTTACCAAAAAGACTTGAAAAAAATAGCAATACCATGAAAAATAGTGTATAATGATAAAGAAATTTAAGGAGGATCACCATGGCTGTTAAACAAATGTTCCAATTGACACAAGAAGGTGTTGATAATTTAAAAACGGAACTGACCTATCTTAAGGATGTCAAGCGCGAAGAAAACAAAGAAGCTCTTAAAGAAGCTCGTGCTCAAGGTGACTTATCAGAAAATGCTGACTATGATGCAGCACGTAACGAACAAGCACGTATTGAAGCAAGAATTGCAGAAATTGAAAATATCTTAAAGAACGTAAAAATCATCAAGACTGACGATCGTGATATTGTCAATATCGGTAAGGGTGTTATTATTCGTTTTGTTGAAACAGGTGAAGAAAAAGAATTCACTTTAGTTGGGTCAATCGAAGCTGATCCAAGAGCAAAGAAGATTTCAATTGAATCACCCATTGGACGCGCGTTATTAAACAAAATGGAAAATGATGTTGTTGAAGTCAAAACTGAAACAGGTAAAATTTTCCAAGTTGAGATTGTGGAAATCAAATAATGTCGTTTTACCAAAAATGTATTCCGCACAGTTATCGTGCCTCCATTTTTGATATCGACTATCAAGAACTACAAAAACAAGGGATTGTTGCCTTGTTTTTTGACTTAGATAATACCATTATTGGTTATGATGAAGTTGAACTTCATGATCGTCATCTCGCTTTTTTAAACGAGTTAAAAAAAGACTTTCAAGTCATTATCTTGTCAAACACCAACTATCGTCGTGTTT
>DAOTHC010000017.1:0-11599 GCA_035447465.1 Acholeplasmataceae bacterium | reverse complement strand
AGATCAAAATATGAAAAAAGCAGTTATCCTTCATCTATCGCATCCTGTGATACAATAAATATGATAACCGCATAAGGGATCCCCCCGAAGGTGATTTATTCTGTTTCTTCATTATTCATGTCTATGATTTCCGATGTATCAAAGATGATACATTCAGGTTCACCACACCCATGAAAACCGTGATGCACGTCGTCTTGACTTAGCACTTCCCCCACATGAAGATTCATATTCATCACCCTCCTATCTTTAGACTATCAAGTAAATATTAATTTGTGTAGGGCAAATATGTCCCATTGTGAAGGAGATTGCTATGGATTTAAATTATTCAAAGAATTTTGCACTCTATTTTGATCGTTTACGCTTTGAAAAAGGACTTACACAAGAACAATTTGTTGAAGACATTATTTCTATACGTCAATATAGAAGATATCTTAATGGCTTATCTTATATGTCACATGACATCATCACAAGATTTTCTGAACGTTTGGGATATCGTCCTCAGCATATGATTTTAGAGTTCGAAAGCGAAAAGATTCATGAAGCGAAACGTGTTAATCAATTTTATTTCTATGTAGCGAATAGAGGTTATGATGAAGCCTATAAAATCCTCAAAGATATGCCTCTCGATTCGATTCATGATCCTTTTAATAAAATATATTACCAGCATGCTATTCACAGCTTGAACTTTGGTGCAGGAAAAATAGGGCGTCAAGAACTTTTAGAGCTGACGCTTTCACTGATACAATACCCTGAGATTTTAGATCGGAATGCTTTAAGTAGCATTGAGATGGTTGTACTATCTTCACTCATTAGCAATCCTATGTTCAAAGAATCAAATAAACTGATTGAAAAATTACTAATTCTAGCTGATAATCCAAACCGCATCCACTCTGGTCATAATGAATCAATGCATGTCTTGGTTTTGTATCGAATTGCTGAGTATTACGGACTTAATAAACGCTATCGTGATGTGATTTCTGTTTGTAATCGCGCTATTGAGTTTGATCGAGGTCAACGTTCCTATTATTTACTTGATTTCCTTTACTACTATAAAGCTTTAGCTCATTTCTTTTTAGACGAGAAAGACCTGCATGAGGAAAATCTCTTCAAAACTTATGCGACACTCATCACCGATGGCTCACCTCTTCGCTACAAGAGAATGAGAGACCTTGTCTATGGTGATTGGAAGATTGAACTGCATGATTTTGCGATCGAATATATGAAAAAACATGGTACTATAAAAGAAGAAAAATAGGCGAACCTTTTGGGTCCGCCTTATCATTACTCTTCATCAAACAGTGAATCTGTTGTCACAACTTCTTTGGTTTCTTCTTCAACTTCTTCAGGAGCTAAATCAACCGCTGCAATAGTTTTTTTAGGCTCAGTAACATTCATTGATTCTTGAACAAATGTGTCTGTAATCTCTTCTTCTAAAACTTCTTCCTGACGTGGAACAAGTGCAATTGTTGATACTTTATGATCAGGTCTTAAGCGAATGATACGAACACCTTGTGTGGCACGTTTCGTTTGTGAAATCTGATCAATATGTGTTCTAATCACAACACCTTTATCGGAGACAACAATTAAATCTTGATCATCAGAAACGACACGAAGTGTAGAAAGTTTACCATTCTTTTCAGTGACATTCAGTGTCTTAACACCTTTACCACCGCGAATTTGCTTCCTATATTCATCAACGATAGTTCGCTTACCAAAGCCATTTTCAGTAATAACCAAGATTTCATCTTCTGGACTTGAAATCATGGCAGCTCCAACGACTTCATCATTTTCACTTAAGTCCATCGCACGAACACCTGATGTCGTTCTACCCATAGCACGTGCATCGTTTTCATCAAAACGAATAGCTTTACCATTAGATGCTCCTAAGATAATATCTTTGGTTCCATCTGTTAATGCGACGCTTAATAATTCATCATCTTCTCTTAGGTTGATCGCGTTAATACCATTGGTACGAATATTTGCATATTCTTTGATTGGTGTACGTTTGATAATACCCTTCTTAGTGATGAATGTGAGATAAGCATTTTCATCTTCAAAATCCTTCACATTGGTAAATGATGCAAGGCATTCATCCTTTTGGAATTCGAGTAAATTAACAATGGGTAATCCTTTAGAGTGTCTCGATCCTTCAGGAACTTTATACCCTTTGATCTTATAAACTCTACCCTTATTCGTGAAGAATAAATGATAATCATGTGTTGATGTCATTCTGATATGTTCAACGTAATCATCTTCATGAACCTTGATACCTGACATACCGACACCACCACGGTTTTGTGTCTTATAATGATCGACATTCATACGCTTGATATAACCGTTGTTGGTGACTGTGATAATGACATCTTCAACAGGGATTAAAGATTCATCTTCAATGCTTAAATCTTCATGTAAATTGATTTCTGTCACACGTGGATCTGCATAGTTGTTTCTGATTTCTAAGAGTTCTGTTCTGATAATACCTAACTTGCGGTCTTGACTTTGAATGATATCTTTATAATCTTTAATTCTGATGACAAGATCAGCTAATTCAGATTCTATCTTTTCAATTTCCATACCGGTTAAACGCTGTAGACGCATATCAAGAATTGCTCTTGCTTGAATATCGGTGAGTTGATATTCTGCAATTAAAGCTTCTCTAGCTTCTTCACCTGTTTTAGATTGTTTGATGATTTCAATCGCACGATCGACATCATGAAGTGCAATCACTAAACCATCAAGGATATGTTGTCTAGCTTCAGCTTTTTCTAGATCATAAACAGTTCTTCTTTGAATAACTTCAATCTGATGTTCCAGATAGTACTTAAGCATATCTTTCAATGTAACCATCTGAGGTTGACCCTTAACCAAACAGATCATATTAAACCCAAATGATTGTTGGAGTTGTGTATGCTTATATAAATTATTGAGCATCACATGAGGATTGACATCTTTTCTAAGTTCGATGACAATACGCATACCTTTACGATTCGATTCATCTCGTAAATCCGTGATACCTTCAACAATTTTATCTTTAGCGATATCTGCAATACGTTCGATCAATGTGGTCTTGTTAACAGCATAAGGAATCGCAGTAACTACAATCGCTTGTTTATTCTTATGTGTGATAATTTCTGCAGTGGCACGGTTTGCAATAATGCCGCGTCCAGTTTCATAAGCTTGTCTAAGTCCTGATAATCCAAGAATTTGACCTCCAGTTGGAAAGTCTGGTCCTTGAATATACTGCATTAATTCTGCAATGGTAATCTCTTCGTTATCCATATAGGCAAGTAAACCATCGATCACTTCACCTAAATTATGTGGTGGAATGTTAGTTGCCATACCAACTGCTATACCCGTAGACCCATTGACAAGTAAATTAGGGTAACGAGCAGGAAGTACAGATGGTTCATGTTCTGATCCATCATAGTTATCGACAAAGTCAACGGTATTCTTCTCTAGATCTCTAACGAGTTCCCCAGCAATTTTGGACATTCTTGCTTCGGTGTAACGCATAGCAGCTGCGCCATCGCCATCAACCGAACCGAAGTTACCATGACCATCAATTAATGGCATACGGTAATTAAATGGTTGTGCCATTCTAACCATGGCATCATATACCGATGAGTCACCATGAGGGTGATACTTACCGATAACTTCCCCGACAATTCTCGCTGATTTTTTATGTGCTTTATCAGCTGACATACCTAAATCGTTCATGGCGTATAAAATACGTCTTTGAACTGGCTTAAGGCCGTCACGAATATCAGGAAGTGCACGAGATACAATAACGCTCATCGCGTAGTTTAAAAAGGAGGTTTTCATCTCATTTGATATGTTGATCTCCTTGACTAAACCTTCTGTGGTTTTAGTCGAATCTGTATTAAATGTCTGATCCATATGAAATCTCCTTTCTAAGCATCGATATTATTCGCATATATCGCGTTTTCTTGAATAAACTGTTTTCTCGGCTCAACTTCTTCACCCATGAGCATAGAGAAGACTTGGTCTGCATCCATGGCATCCTTAAGGGATACTTGAAGAAGTGTACGATTTTCTGGATCCATGGTGGTTTCCCATAATTGTTCAGGATTCATTTCCCCAAGACCTTTGTAGCGTTGAATTTGTGGGCGACCACCCATTTCATCAAGCAACTTTTGAAGTTGATCATCACTATAAACGTATTCAACACGCTTACCTGATTGAACTTTATATAGTGGTGGTTGTGCAATAAAGACATAACCTAAATCGATTAATGGCTTCATAAATCTGAAGAAAAAGGTTAATAAAAGCGTTCTGATGTGCGCACCATCGATGTCGGCATCGGTCATGATAACGACTTTGTGGTAGCGTGCTTTTTCTGCATCAAACTCGTCGCCAATACCTGTTCCTAAAGCTTGGATGAGTGATAAAATTTCTTTATTGCTTAAAATTTTATCGATTCTTGCTTTTTCAACGTTTAAGACCTTACCACGTAGTGGCATGATCGCTTGATATTCTGATTCTCTACCCTGCTTAGCGGATCCACCAGCAGAGTCACCTTCGACGATGTAAATTTCAGAGATGACAGGATCTTTACTTCTGCAATCTGCTAATTTTGATGCAAATCCTAACGCATCAAGCGGTGATTTTCTTCTGGTAGCTTCTCTTGCTTTTTTAGCTGCAACACGCGCTCTAGACGCCATAAGACATTTTTCAATGATGCCCTTAGCATCAGTTGGGTTTTCTAGTAAATAGCGCTCTAAACCATCACCAAAGACTTGAGATGTGATTCCACGAACCTCTGGATTACCTAATTTTGTTTTTGTCTGTCCTTCAAACTGTGGATTAGGATGTTTGACTGAGATAATAACTGTTAATCCTTCACGTGTATCTTCGCCTAAGAATGAATCATCTTTCTTTAAAGCTCCGGACTCGGTGCCATACTTATTTAAGACACGTGTTAATGCAAGTTTATAACCGTCTTCATGCATACCACCTTCATGAGTTGGAATGTTATTCGTAAACGAATAAAGATTGGTTGCATATGAATCGTTATATTGCATAGCAATTTCAATTTGGATACCATCAACTTCTTTTTCAACGTAAATGATGTCTTGATTGACTTTACCTTTGCCCGTATTTAAGAAACCAACATATTCAACAATACCACCTTCATAGTGATAAGTATGTTCAACCGCTGTTTCACCGCGTTGATCAGAGATTGTAATTTTGATACCTTTGTTTAAGAATGCGAGCTGTTGAACACGGTTTTTTAAAATTTCGAAATCATAAATTTGTGTTTCAGTGAATACAAGATGATCTGCCTTGAAAGTAATAATGGTTCCTGTATGATCAGACGTACCAATAACATTAACATCAGTGACAGGTATACCACGTTCAAAACGTTGTTCATAGGCTTTATCATCACGATGAATTTCTGCAATAAACCATTCTGATAGCGCGTTAACAACTGATGCACCTACGCCATGTAGACCACCTGAAACTTTATAAGATTTACCATCAAACTTACCACCTGAGTGAAGTGATGTTAAGATGGTTTCTAATGCGGGACGATGTGTTTTTGGATGAAGATCAACTGGAATACCACGACCATCATCTGTTACGCGAACAATTTCACCTTTTAGAAGTTCTAATTTGATGTTTGTAGCATATCCACCTAATGCTTCATCGATTGAGTTATCGATGATTTCCCAAACAAGGTGGTGCAAACCACGTGATCCGGTACTACCGATATACATACCCGGGCGTTTTCTAACCGCCTCAAGTCCTTCTAATATTTGAATATTCGATGCATCATAATTCGACATATGTTCATTACTCCTTTTTCAAATAAATCATCTGGATGTGATCCCCCTCAATTGGGTGTGTACTATTCATAATGATTTGATGTTCTTTTGGTAATTCTTTTAGGAAAAGATTTTGTTTTTCTTCATCAAGTTCACTCAAGACATCATCTAACAGAAGTGTAACCTGTTGGTGAGTCTTCTCTTTAATCAATTCTAACAGCGCTAATTTAAGCGCAATCACCATCAGACGTTGCTCCCCTTGTGATGCATAACTCTTAGCTTCAAATCCGTTAAAACGGAAATTAAAGTCGTCTCTGTGAGGGCCTGCCATGGTGGTTTGATATAAAATATCTTGTTTTTGATTCTTTTGTAATGCTTTTAAGAATGCTTGGTCATCAACGTCGGGTTCATATTGAAATTCAACATCATGTACAGAGAATCGATGATAAATTCTTCTAAAAATATCATTGAGCTCCTGAACAAATATTTTTCTTTCTCTAATGATCTCCGACCCTACTTCATAGAGTTGATCACCTAAGATATTTAAGAATGTATAATCATCTTCAATACCAATCTTCTTTAGCAAACTGTTTCGTTGTTTTAAAACTTGTTTGTATGTATTTAAATGTCTTAAATAGTTTTTATTAAGCTGCATCCACTCAAGATCTACAAATTGGCGTCTATCTTGTGGAGACCCTTGAATAAGTTCTAAGTCTTCAGGTGCGAACATCACGATTCTTAAATGACCGATAAAATCACTGATCCTTCTTTTTTCTACGCCATTAATGGATGCGCGTTTACCTGTTTTTGATAAGACGATCTCATAGCGATCATCATCTTGCCATAATTTAACAGATGTGAAGGGTTCTTTATTTTGGATCATATCTTTTTCATCATTGGTGCGATGCGATTTAGTTGTCGCACAGAAATAGATAGCTTCTAATATGCTTGTTTTACCTGAACCATTAAGACCATGGATATACACAAAAGGTTTTTGAAATGATAAATCAATGACATCATGATTTCTAAAATATTTCAATTGGATACGTTTAATCATGTGTGATGATGTAAGTTTCTTTTTTGATTTGAATACGATCACCTGGATATAATTTCTTTCCGCGTTCAGTTCGTCTTTCTTGGTTGACCAAAACGTTTTCTTCTAATAAAAAAAACTTGGCTTCCCCACCTGAACCAATGTGATCAGTAGCTTTTAAAAACTGTCCTAAAGTTATAAATTCTGATGTAATGCTGAATTTAATCATGTTCTATCCTCGGCTATCCTTTTATATTATATCATAATATAAGGAAAAAAACATCCATTTTCTACTTTTTTATAGGTATAAAGTCACATCTTCATGTCACCTTATAAAACGGCTTTAAAACGGAAATTTCAAAGGTTAAAAAGAAAGCAAAAAAAAGAGTCGCTTTACGCAACTCTTATTGAAATCTTTTATAATTAATCGATTCTTACTGGCAAAATAAGATGTAATAAATCAACATCTAAACTACCTTTGATCACAAACGGTTTAACTTCACCAGCAAATTGAATATGAATTTCTGATGAACTAAATGACTTTAATGCTTCCACTAAATAACGTGATGAGAATGCAATTTTAATCATAGGTCCAATGGCGTCTGATGATGGAATGATTTCTTCAAGTGCATCACCGACTTCGTTGTTTGTTGAACTGATTTCAACAATACGATCAGGACGTAAACTCATTTTAATGATGTTGTAGTTTGTTTCGCGATCTCTTGGAGAAAGTAAAGATACACGTTCAACAGCAGCTAGTAACTCTTCTTTGTTAAATGGAATAACAACTGGGAATTCAACTGGGATGATACGCATTGTATCTGGATATGTACCTTCTAAAAGACGTGTTTGGAATAAAATTTTATTCATCTTGAACAATACTTTATTTGGATTAATGAAAAGTTCAACATCGTCGTTATAGTTATCTAAAATTTTAGATAATTCATCTAAACTCTTGTTAGGAATAACGATATCAAATTGTTTGCTGTGAGTTCTTAATTTAACATTTTTTTGTGATAAACGATAAGAGTCAGTAGCAACACAATAGAGATGATTGTCTAAATATTTGAAATTGACGCCTGTTAAAATAGGACGTTTTTCTGATGAAGCTGTTGCATAATTTGTTTCTTTGATAATGGTCTTAATGAGTTGTGAATCTAAAACAACTGGATCATCTAAATCTAAGAAATCTATTTCAGGATAATCTTCAACATCCATTAATCTTAATTTAAATTCAGAACGATCTGCTTTAATAACGATTAATTTATCTTCAATGAGTGCACATTCAACACGTTGTGAAGTGATCTTTCTCATGATTTCAATGAAGTATTTTCCTGGTATAGCAACCTTACCACCTTGTTTAATCGATAATGAGTGATCATCAATTAAAACTTGAATAGCGACATCTGTATTGCTAGTCGTTAGTAAAATATGATCTTCATTAACTTCAAATTTAATCGCATAAAGAATCGGAAGTGGCGTTTTTGAAGGAAGACCTTTTTGAACGATAAGAAGTTGGTTAAGTAGTACATCACGATCGATACTGAAAATCATATGCGAGCTCCTTTTATTTCTTTTATTTAATCTTTTAATTATTGTTGTTACAATTGTGGATTTGTGGATAAATCCGATAAAGGCTTTATATCGCTATTATTATACCATATTTTCAACATTCTATAAACAGTTATTTTTTGTTAAATGCGTCGATTTTTTTAATGATGGTATCAACTGCGATTTTTAACGCAGCGTCCTGTTTTAAATCATTGTCAATCTTTTCACAAGCTGCCAAAACGGTTGAATGATCACGATCTCCAAAGAGAGATCCAATGGTTTTATAAGGAATATTATAGCGCAATTTAATGATATACATCGCTATATGACGCGGTAAAATGTACTTTGAGTGTCTTTTCTTTCCTATAAGATCTTCCAGAGTGATGCCATAGAAATCACTGACGATGGATTGAATGCGATCATAGTTGTTCTCATTCAGTGAATCTGTTTTTCTCTTAGTTTTTAATAAAGGTTCTAAGGCTTCATTGACGGTTTCTACATTTAAATCCAAGTTATTCGTCAAACAGTAGAATAAAACACGTTTTAAAGCACCTTCAAGCTCTCTGATGTTAGTTACGAACGATGAGGCAATAAATTCTAAGACATTATTAGGAATATCATGGATATCACTTGATTCAGTAGCGAGTTTACGTTTTAAAATCTCGATACGGTGTTCTAAATCAGGTACTTGGATATCAACTGTTAACCCAACTTCAAAACGTGATGTCAAACGTGTCATGATGTTTTTTAACTCAGAAGCCGGCTTATCACTAGTGATGACAATTTGCTTATTAGCTTGATATAAATAATCAAAGAGTTTAAAAAACTCCATTTGGGTTTTTGTTGCACCACCCATGATTTGAATATCATCAACTAAAAGGATATCAATATCACGATATTTCGCATTAAAATCCTCCATTTTTTCTTTTTTTAGAAGGTTAGCGAAATCTTCAATGAATCCATCAGCTTTAACATAAAGTACTTTCTTGTTAATGTCTTGATCTAAAATGTAATTACCGATAGCCTGCATCAAGTGGGTTTTACCTAAACCAACATCACCAAAGATGTATAGTGGATTAGCAACTGCACCTGGTTGATCAGCAACTTTCATCGCCATTCTGAATGCAAACATATTTGACTTACCAACAACAAAGTTGTCAAAGGTATATGTCGCATTGAGGTTACCTGGACGATACTTTAAACTCAAGTTTCTCTCTGGACTGATCAATGTTTCCTCTGGAATCATCTCTGATTCGGTCACAAACTTAAATCTGATGGGAGCATTGTTGAATTTTTGAGCTAACGAATTAATCTTTCCAAGGTAAAGACGATTGATGCGATTTTTGATAAATTCACTAGGAACGATCACATAAACATGGTCATTAGCGTATTTGTGAGTCGATTTAATTGGTTCAAAAACTTCTTGAAATATATCTTCGCTAAAAGTTGTTTCAAGTTCGTTTAAAATGCGCTGCCAAAGCAGGTCGTATGTGTTCATATAAAAACCCCTTAATTCATCGTAGTTTTAGAATAACATACTTCTATAGAAACGAACGAAAAAGATATCCACAGTTTTTGTGGAAAACACAAGGTGTAAGTCTGTGGATAAGTGGAAAGATTGTGGAAAATTACAGATTGTTTACATGTTTATTAAGCCAATCTTACATTTTACCAAGTTTTCCACAAACCCACAAAAAAGTGGTTAAGTTTTCCACAGTCCTCTCGTGAGTTACTTCATGAAAAAACGTTGAAAAAACAGCATTCGACAAAAGCTGCAATCAAGTTCTCTCAACCCTTAATTTTTATCAACAAAAAAATCAGTGTTTATGGTTGACAAAAGAGGGGTCTTTTTATATAATGAAAAAGCATGGTTTCGCAAGAAAGGTGGTTTTATTTGTGAAAAGAACATATCAACCAAGTAAGCTTAAGCGCGTTAAGACCCATGGCTTCAGAGCAAGAATGGCAACTGCGAATGGTCGTCGTGTATTAGCTCGTCGCAGATTGAAAGGCCGCGCAGAATTAACTGTATAATTACATCATTATTTTAAAAACACTTGGATTACTCGTTTAAAATATAACTTCTGTTATTTTTTGAGTAGTCCTTCTTTTTTTAAAATTGTTGAAAACCTATGAAAAAAAGATATCGCATAAAGAAGAATAGCGAAATCGATGCGATCTTCAAAAAAAGGGTTGTCAAAGGTGACAGTTATTTTGTAATCTATCAATCTGATGAACCAGCGAAAAAACATTTTAGATTCGCTATATCGATTGGCCGTAAATATGGAAACGCGGTCGCGCGTAACCTCGCTAAACGACGCATCAGAATGATTATGACAGAGTTTAAAGACAATATCTTAGCTGCAAAAGCTTTTGTTGTCGTAGTTAAACCAGCTGTAATTGATTTGTCTTATGAAGACATGAGAACAAAATTAGCCGTTCTATTAAAAAAATCTAAGCTTATGGAGAACGAAAATGACTAAAAGAATTATATTTACAATGATGATGCTCTTCTTAGTCTTTGGTCTATTTGCCTGCGGTGGGGGATCTGATCCCATCAAAGTGGTTGTATCTAACAACCCAGTAGGTGAAACAAATATTTGGGAAAAACTCGTATTTGATCACACTGAAGCTAACAGTATCGTCTTTAAAGGAGATAATGGTCTATCTTATTGGACATTATCTGAAAAAGGTGTTGCTAACAAAGTTGACTATGATGGCAACTTACCTTCGAATGTTGTTACCGATGACAATGGTGTAAGAACATATACATACACCGTATCAGACATCGAAACATCATTCAAACTCTATGTTAAACCTGAAACAACCGTTGGTGATGATAATGACATCGTTATGATCGCATTCCGTTTTGAACAAGACAACGTCTTGTATCAAAAGGGTGAAACATTTGATCCAACAGGTATGATGATCTATGTTGTTGAACGTGATGGCGATGTAACTGCACTCAGAGGCGAAGACGTTAAAGATCAGTTTGATGATCATGGATATGACCCAATGGGTGAAGATGGATTTAAAGATCAATACAGTTATACTGTTACATTCACACAAGGCGATGCTAGTGAAGATTTCACAGTCTATGTTGCCGGTGGTGAAAGACCTTTAACTAATAAGGATGCTAACTTCTTCGATTGGATTTTAGTGATTCCTATTGCCTTCGTTATGCAATTCTTTGCATCACTTTTTGGTAACAACTTCGCAATTGGTATTTTAT
>DAOTHC010000016.1:0-11656 GCA_035447465.1 Acholeplasmataceae bacterium | reverse complement strand
TTCTATTTTTCCATTCACGCATTCCATACCAGTTTTCTGGTCCATAATCGATATAATCTGCATTACCATATGCGAAATCAAAATCCCATAAAGGACCGTAGGCAATTGGACCCGATTGATACTTAATCATAAAGACTGAACTCCAACCGACATCCACATTTTTAGCAATCTCATGAATTAAAAAGTAATCAACAGCATTAGATACATCCAGTAAATCCTCATATCCTTCTTGATTGACCAAAGCGGTTTCGAGTTCAATCATAGCTTCTTTTAAAAATGCAGCATGTTCTTCCGTGTACAATTCATCATCAGGATCTGGATCTTTAATTTGATAAGCATGTCGATCGACTAAAAACCAATCGAATCCTTCAACTTCTTGTTGTTCATAAAAACGCATATCAAGTTCAAACAGATAATTTGTATCAAGGACACCTGGTTCTGATAATAACCCTAAGCGATTAGGATGATTTTCAACTTGTTCAGTCAGTAAATAGACGCCTTGATAATCATCGTTGATATAAAGTTCAACGAAACGGATGTCTAGGTGATAATTGATCTCCGAAAATAAAGTTGCCATTTTATGTGTGATAGCATTTCTGATCAATGATTTATCTGAATATTCCGCCAATAACACATAGTTTTTAGCTTCTTTCATACCTAAAATAGATGTATTCTTATCAAATCTTAATCGATAAGGCTTCTTAGGATAGACCCACCATGTGGAATTACCTCTTCCTCTAATTTGTGCATCTGGTGTTTGATGATCAACAACCATTTCACCATTTTTCATGGTTTCCACACGTACATTCGTTCTTAAGTAAGTCTCTTTATTAATCATATCGATGCTTTCATTCATGTTGAGATAAATCTTGGTTTGATTTAACCCTGAATCGCTAGCGACCAATTTGATTTCTTTTTCAAAAATGATTGATGAACGACCACGCTCTACTTTGATCTTTAGTGTTTTTGTCATATCATAAAAAGGTGATTGGTAGCTGAATTCTCCTTTCATCTCTTGGTCATCTAAGATGAAGGTAATATCATAGGAGTCGTCAATATCAAGATTAAAATCCGCATTAATTTGATCAGGAATTTGAGCTAACACATCATCTTTCATCGCATTAATCTCATCATCATACTGTAAAAAAGCTTCACATGCTGAAGCAGATAACAACAAGATTAAAGATAAGACAAACATCATCAGTTTTTTCATCTTCCACCTATCAAAAAGCATAGGCATGACCTATGCTAATTAAAATATCCTAACAAAAGCTCTGATAGTTTCACCATGATTTCTGCTAACAGGTGAGCCATCACTAAAGCTCCTAAAAAATAAGCTGCTTTTATTTCCCATATCTTAAATTTTTCAAATTTGTTTTCGATATGTAGTGCACCAAGTACCCTCAAACATATCGCAAAGAAAACAATCAATGATACAAAATAAATCAGTTCATCCATAGACAAACCTCCTAGAGTTGACCTGCCTTACTCTTCTTGATATTTTCCTTTAACTCTTTTTCTAATTGGAAGAAATCAACGTTTTCTTTCTTCGTTAGTTCTAACTTTTCCTTTTTCATCATATCAAATGCATGATGTGCCTGTTCAAGTGTCTGTCCAATTTGAGCTTCAAGCGCTAGAATCGATAAGTTATTGTCTCTAAATTCTACTAAGGCTTGTTCTAAAACAACAAATGTTACATCTTTACCACGTTCAAGTTTTACGTGACCGTGTTTCACTGAAATGACGATTGGAATATGATTATCTAAGATACCGACTTCACCATCTTGGCTTTTGATGACAGCGAAATCGATCTCATCTGTGATCGTTTTACCCTGTTGCGTCAGCACATGGAACATCATAAGTTTTTCGCCTTCTCAATCGCATCATCGATGGTACCAACCATCATGAATGCATCTTCAGGAAGATTGTCGTGTTTTCCTTCAATAATTTCTTTAAAGCCACGGATTGTTTCTTTCAGTGGCACAAATGATCCTGGAACACCTGTGAACTGTTCAGCTACGTGGGTGTTTTGTGATAAGAACGTCTGTAGACGTCTTGCGCGATGCACGATGAGTTTATCTTCATCAGTCAATTCATCCATACCTAAGATAGCAATAATATCTAAGAGTTCATGATAGCGTTGAATCATTTTTTGTACGGTACGAGCCACTTCATAATGTTCTTTACCCACGATGTGAGGAGCAAGTGCACGTGAAGTTGAAGCGAGTGGGTCAACCGCTGGATAAATCCCAATTTCTGTTAATTTTCTTGAAAGGTTGGTTGTTGCATCCAAATGTGAGAACACGGTGGATGGTGCTGGGTCTGTATAGTCGTCAGCTGGTACATAAATCGCCTGAATCGAAGTGATCGATCCGTGTTTTGTTGATGTAATTCTTTCTTGTAGACGACCCATTTCAGTCGCAAGCGTTGGTTGATAACCAACCGCTGAAGGCATTCTACCTAAAAGCGCTGATACTTCACTACCCGCTTGAATAAAACGGAAAATATTATCAATAAAGAGTAAGACATCTGTCTTTTCTGTATCTCTAAAATGTTCCGCCATAGTTAATCCGGTTAACCCGACTCTCATTCTAGCCCCTGGTGATTCATTCATCTGTCCAAAAACAAGTGCTGTTTTATCAATAACGCCTGATTCTGTCATTTCTTGGAATAGTTCATAACCTTCTCTGGTACGTTCACCAACACCAGCGAATACAGAAATACCCTGTCTTTCCTGTGCAACATTATGAATAAGTTCTTGAATTAAAACGGTCTTGCCGACACCGGCACCACCGAATAAGCCAATCTTTCCACCTTTGATATAAGGTGCTAATAAGTCAATGACTTTGATCCCAGTTTCAAGAATTTCAACTTCTGCTGATAATTCATGAAATGGAGGTGCGGGACGATGAATACTCATTTTAGGTGCGTCATCAATGGGTTTACCATCGTCAATCGGTTCACCGAGTACATTAAAAATACGGCCTAATACGGCTTTACCAACGGGGACTTGTACGGGAGAACCAGTCGCTTCAACAACTAAATCTCTTTTTAACCCTTCGGTTGGTTCCAAGGCAATCGTACGACAGATATTATCACCCATATGTAATGCAACTTCAAGTGTCACTTTTTTATCACCGTTCATCACGATGAGTGCATCATAGATGGCTGGTAACTGATTTTCAAAATAAACGTCGACGACAGGACCGATCACCTGTGTAATTTTTCCTTGCATGATTCATCCTCCTAAACATTTGAACCATTGACAACGTCAATCAGTTCTGATGTGATTTCCTGTTGACGTGCACGGTGATACATGGTGTGCAATCTGTCAACAATATCATTTGCATTATCAGTCGCATTTTTCATAGCCACCATGCGTGATGCATGCTCAGAGAGTTTAGCATCAGCAAGTGCTGCGAAAATGCGTGATTCAATATAAATTTCCATTGCTTGATCAATCACTTCAGAAGCTGGAATATCATAAATATATCCTGCTTTAGCGCGATCAGGCTTTTCATAGTTCACCGGTAAAATGGTTTGTTTTTTAACCTCTTGAGATGCTGTATTGATGTAGTGGCTATGATAGAGAACTACTTCATCAACATCTTTATTCATAAAGACATCTTTAATGATTTTTGCATACGAACGAAATGACATCGTCGTTACATCATCACGGTTAAAGATAATGTCTTTATTGACCATCGGGAGCTTTCTTTTAGAAGCGAAATAATACCCTTTTTTGCCTAATACAACCACTTGAAATGAAGACTTGTCTAAATCCCTAATATCGTCTAAAAAGGCTTTAAACAGGTTATTATGATAGGATCCACAAAGCCCACGATCTGATGTGATCAGAACGAATAGCTTTTTAGGTCCTTCAACCTCTTTCATCATGCGGTGTTTCTCATCAAGTGAATGTCCTGCATAGGCCAATATCTCTTCAATCTTCGATACAAAATCGTGCGAACGATGAGATAATTCGGTTGCTTTTTTAATTTTGGATAGGGCAATATTATGCATCGCTTGGGTAATAGATGATGTCTTTTTGACAGCATTCATCCGAAGCTTAATATCCTTTAATCCCATTAGATAACCCTCTTTAAATTCATGATAAAGGTATCAAGATCTTTCTTTTCAGGGAGTGTCTTTGTTTCAGCTAAATGTTTCTGAATCTTTTGACCTAACGTGTTCATCTTTAAACCTTGACTGATTTCTGATTCAAGTGTCTTAACCTGTTCAATCGATAAATCATCCATTAAACCTTCAGAAAGTGCATAGATTGTCACGATTTGTGTTGGCATTTGAACGAGTTCATGAACATCTTGTTTGAGAAGTTCAACAGTCTTTCTACCACGTTCGAGACGCTTTTTAGCACTTGGGTCTAAATCAGAACCGAATTGCGCAAATGATTCTAGTTCACGATAGTTCGCTAAATTAATACGAAGTGTACCAGCAACCTTCTTCATCCCTTTCCACTGTGCGGCACCGCCAACACGGGAAACGGATAAACCAGCATTGATCGCAGGACGAATACCCGAATAGAAAAGTTCAGCTTCTAAGAAGATTTGTCCATCGGTAATTGAGATAACGTTGGTTGAAATGTAGGCTGAAATATCGCCTGCTTTGGTTTCAATAATAGGAAGCGCAGTGATAGAACCACCACCTAATTTATCATTGAGGCGAGCTGATCTTTCTAGTAATCTTGAATGGAGATAGAAGACATCCCCAGGATATGCTTCACGTCCTGGTGGACGACGTAATAGAAGTGATAATTCACGGTATGCGACCGCGTGTTTTGATAAATCATCATAGACGATTAACACATCTTTACCTTGTTCCATAAAGTATTCACCCATGGTGACACCTGCAAATGGTGCAAGATAAAGCAGTGTACCTTCTTTTGAGGCACCTGCTGAAACAACAATGGTATAATCCATCGCTTGATGTTGGTTAAAGAGTTGAACAAGTGATGTTACAGATGATTCTTTTTGTCCAATAGCAACATAAATACAGATCGTATTTTTACCTTTTTGGTTCAAAATGGTATCAACAGCAAGTGTTGTTTTACCGGTTTGTCTATCACCGATAATGAGTTCTCTTTGTCCACGTCCGATTGGGACTAAAGCATCAATGACTTTAATACCAGTTTCCATGGATGCGTTGATTGAACCACGTTGCATAACGCCTTGAGCTTTTCTTTCAACAGGTAAAAATGTTTTAGCATCAATAGGACCACGTGCATCAAGTGGTTCTCCTAATGGATTAACTACACGTCCTAATAATTCTTCTCCGACAGGAACTTCAAAGATGCGTTTCGTTGTTTTAACGGTATCGCCTTCTTTAATAAGTTCACTACGTCCAAGTAGAATAACACCAACACTGTGTTCTTCTAAGTTAAAGACAAGTCCCTTGACATCATGAGGAAACTCCAAGAGTTCACCCATCATGGCTTGTTGAAGACCATAAACGATAGCAATACCATCGCCTACGGAAAGGACTTTTCCAATATTTTCTAATTTGACATCTTTCTCATATGACTCAATCTGTTTTTTTATGATTTCAGTCATTTCTGTTACTTTTATTTTTGACATGTCATTCACCGCCTTATATCATTTGATAGAGTTCTTCAAGTTCTCTTGCTATGGTACGATCGAGGGCTTGTCCTTGATAAATAATGAGTAAGCCACCAATCAATGTTTTATCAACATGCAAATGAAGAGATACTTCGTGATTTGGAAATGTAGGTTGAACAGCTTTTAAAACTTTCATTTCCATATCTTTGGTTAATTTATGAGCTGAAATGACATTGACATGTGCTATTTTCAAATATGAACGAACCAGTTTTGTCCACTGTGCGTAGATTTCAGGTAAATTCGACATTTGACTTTTTTCAGCCAGTGTTTTGAGAAACGATAAAAAGAGCACATCATACGCTAGTTCATCAATCTTTTTAACCTTTTCGGATAAAGGAACCATTGGGGAGTCCATCATGACGATCCATGTACTCTGGTTTTCGATTTCATCCTTAAAGGATTCAAACTCATAATGGAGTTTATCAATTTTGTTTTGTTCCTTTGCAAGACTAAAAAGCGCCTTTGCATGATTAGATGTGCGCATTATTTCTCATTCTCCCGTATGATTTCTTCGATGATATCTTCATGAACAGATGCATCGATTTCACGCTTAACAATTTTTTCAGCAGCAGCAAACGCAATGGTTTTAATGGATTGTTTAATCTCTTCATTGGCTTGTTCAATTTCAAAAGCGATATCTTTTTCTGCTTGTTCAAGACGTCTTTTCGCTTCTTCTTTGGCTGCTTCAACAAGTTCTTCTTGTTGTTTATAAGCTTCTTGGGTTAATTTTTCTTTTAATTGTCTGGTTTCTTCTTTCATTTGTTCATAATCTTGGGTAGCTTTCGCTTGAATTTCCATGGCACGCTCACGTTCTGTTTTCGCGTTATCCATAGCTTCTGTCATCGCTTTTTGTCTTGCGTCAACAAATGCTGTGATCTTTTGCCAAAAAAACTTCTTAATGACCAAGAGTAGAACAATGAACGCGAGGATATTCAATAATACGATATCGGGTCGATTCATAATCGAATAAAGACCATCGATAACCGATTGAGCAGCCTCTTGAAATATTTCGTCTATGTTCACTAGCATCAAATCCTTTTATTATTTTGAAGTTAAGATGAACGCAATGATTAAACCGTAAATACCAGTTGTTTCTGCAACAGCTTGACCAATCAACATGGTAACTGTAATTTTACCTGATGCTTCTGGTTGTCTACCAACAGCTTCAACACCTTTAGATGCAGCAATACCTTGACCAATGGCAGTACCGAAACCTGTGAATACGGCGATACCAGCACCGATGTAAGCTAGACCACTGCGATAAAATTCATTAGGAACAACGTCCAAGATGCGAACCATAAAATCAAATAGTGTTTGTAACATGTTTATTTCTCCTTTTTTATTTTAATGATTTTATTTAATCTATAATATCAAGATCAGCTTCGTCACACTTCATAGACGCGAAGATAATCGTGAGTAAAACGATAACGAGTGTTTGAATTAAACCGAATCCAATATCAAACACCAAATGTAGAGGTGGTGCAACAATGAGTGACAACCAACCTGTTAAACGGTAAATTAACGTTAAGAGGAGTGCTCCACTCGCAATATTACCGAATAGACGTAATGCCATCGAAACAATTGGAACAACATCTGAAACCACATTAAGTGGTGCCATCGGTGCTAATGGTTTAAAAATCCCTAAGAAGTGACGCCATCCCTGGCTGACAATTCCTGTAGACTGTACCACATAAAATGACACTAACGACATGGAAACCGTAATGGCTGTATATTTCGTTGGTGCATCTAATGCAATAAGTCCTGAAATATTGGATATAAAGACATACATTGCCATCGTTAATGCGAAAGGTGTCACATAACGCCAGTGTTTACCTACGTATGCTTTAACAAATCCGTTAAACCCTGAAATACCTGATATAACAAGTGTTTCAAATCGATTAGGTTTACCATTGACATCGAGTTTGCTGATGCGTCTTCCCATGATCACTGCAAATAATCCGAGGGCAAACATGATGCCGAGTGATGTTAGAAAATAAACGGGAAGACTCTTTAAATAATCAAGAATCACTGCCATGTTCTTCCTCCTTCTTCTCTTCTACTGGTTTTTTAATGAAGGGCATATGATAAATAAAGATGCCAAATTTGATTGAGAAAATCCCTAGAAGCATAAAGACATAACTATAAATCATGGTATTCCCTGGTAGATCTTTTGTTTCAAAATAAACGAAAGCAATTAAGATCAAATAGAAGACAAACCGCTGCATCAAATGAAAGACGTAGCGTTGTGTAGAAAACTTACTTTTAGTTGTGACTTGAATCATAATGCTGTGATTAAAAAGTGCAGTAGCTGATCCTAAGATTGCCCATAGCGTATAATCACGGAAAAAAAGATACGTCACAAGAGCTAGTATGACAGAGTAAATAAAACCAATGATGCTAATGACGTATACTTCTTTCATAACGTTCCTCACTTTGAATCATTTTAATTAGGGTAATAAACCCAATGATGACGCCTAATCCAAGACCAACACCGGTTAAGATGAGGTTGAGATCTCCATCAGGATTGATGCGACCTCCTACATAATAGCCGATTAAGGCTAAGGTGATGGCTGAGAAAATAAACTGCATCACCATCATGTAGTTCATAAATAGACGTCTTGATCTTTGTAACTTATTTCGTTCCAAATAATCGATCCCCACAATCTCCAAGGCCTGGGACAATATAGCCTACTTCATTTAGATGTGAATCCATTGCTGCTAAATAAATAGCGACATCAGGATGTTCTTTTTGTAAACGTGCAACACCTTCAGGACAACCCACTAAACCAACATAGCGTATATCGGTTGCTCCTTTTTCTTTTAAAATATCAATCGCCTTGCAGGCAGAACCTGCGGTAGCTAACATAGGGTCGACAACTAAGACGACGCCATCGATAATTTCTTTAGGAAATTTTTGATAATAAACTTGAGGTTGTAATGTTTCTTCATCACGGAAAAGACCAATATGACCAATTTTAGCTGTAGGTATCATATTATGAATACCTTCAACCATACCAAGTCCTGCTCTTAAGATCGGAACGATCACGACTTGTTTATCAAGCTCATAAGCTTGTGTTTCACAAATCGGTGTTTCAATGGTTACGGGACGGGTTGATAAATCACGCGTAATTTCGTAAGTGATTAATCCACCAACTTCAGATACGCTTTCTCTAAACTCTTTGGTTCCTGTTCCTTTATCTCTGATCTTTGCCATTTTATGGTTGATCAAAGGGTGATTCAGAATAACAACTTTACTCATCGTTTAAGCTCTCCTCTATATCTTTGATTTTATCCAGACGTTTTTGGTGTCTAGGTTCATACGAAGATGACATGAAAGCATTAAGTATGGCAACTGCTTTTTCATACGTTGTCGTTCTACCACCTAAAGCAATGATATTAGCGTTATTGTGTTCTTTAGCAAGACGACCTGTTTCTTCGTCATAGACTAAAGCTGCTCTAACGCCTTTGACTTTATTAGCAGCAATACTTATACCGATACCCGTACCACACAACACGATGCCAAAATCATAGCCGCCTGATACGATAGCCTCACCTACACGTTTGCCGTAGTCGGGATAATCCACCGAATCTAATGAATCGGTACCAAAATCGACGACATCATGATCAGATGAACGTAAATATGATTTAATTTTTTCTTTAAGTTCATACCCACCATGATCACTTCCTATAGCAATTCGCATAGACATCTTCCTTTCCTTGACCTATTAGTTATTATATCATAATTCGAAATCCTTTATAGTAAAATACCATAAATTCACAAAAACGAGACCTAGTCTTCCCGGGTCTCGTTATAATATGCTTTCTTTCTTTCATTCGCTCTTAAAATGGCTTTTCTTAAACGAATGGAATAAGGTGTTATTTCGATGAGTTCATCATCGTTGATAAAAGCTAAACATGCTTCTAATGTCATAAGTCTTGGTGTCTTGAGGACAACGGTTGAATCTTTAGATGCACTTCGCATGTTGGTTAACTGTTTTTCCATGGTGACATTGACAACAAGATCGGTATCTTTGTTGGATTCACCAACAATCATACCTTCATAAACAGAGACACGTGGTTCTAGAAACATCGATCCACGATCTTCTAAGCGACCAATAGCATAAGCTGTTGTCATCCCTTGATTCATGGAGATCAGTGCACCTGTACGACGATTTCCTACGGTATCACTAATCATGGGACGATACTCAAGGTAAACGTGAGATAAAATACCATAACCTTTGGTTGCAGTTAAGAATTGTGTCATGAAACCGATGAGTCCACGTGAAGGCATCACGTAGTGAATACGTGAGTAATCACCATGTGTACTCATTTTGAGAAGATCACCTTTACGGTCACCTAACATTTCCATGATGGTACCCATGTAAGCTGATGGACAGTCAATTTGGACATCTTCATAAGGTTCATGTTTAACACCGTCAATCATTTTAACGATGACGCGTGGTCTTGAAACTTGGAATTCAAACCCTTCACGACGCATATTTTCAATCAGAATACCTAAATGAAGTTCTCCACGTCCCGATACAGTCCAGGCTTCGCTTGTTTGAATGCGTTCTACACGAAGTGATACGTCTTTTTGGGTTTCTTTAAATAAACGATCATCAAGTTTTGATGCTGTAACAAATCGACCTTCTTTACCTGCAAAAGGTGATGTGTTCGTTAAAAATGTCATCTGAACGGTAGGTTCATCAATATGAAGCAGGGGTAATGCGACTTCATCTCCCACAGACGTGATGGTTTCACCAACGTGAATATCAGGTAGACCAGCAATCGAAACGATGTCACCTGCATAAGCTTCATCAACTTCATTTTTCTCAATACCTAAACTCTGTAGAATCTTTTGAATGCGGAATTGAACAATACTTTGATCAACGCGAATACAGGATACTGTATCACCAACACGAAGTGTTCCTTGATAGATTTTACCAATACCCATACGACCTACATAATCATTATAATCAATTAATGCAGGTTGAAATTGTAGTGGTTTTTTATAATCAGTTTTGGGTTGTGGAATTTCTTTTAGAATGGTATCTAAAATAGGATCCATACGTAAAGCTGGATCTAAGATAGGCACATAATTAGCTAATCCTTGTAGACCTGATGCGTAGACAACAGGAAAGTTAAGCTGATGATCATCAGCTCCTAAATCGATAAATAAGTCATAGACTTCATTAACGGTTCGCTGTACATCAGCAAACTTACGGTCAATCTTGTTGATGACAACAATTGGCATCAAATGTGCTTCAAGTGCTTTTTTCAACACAAAGCGTGTTTGAGGCATAACGCCTTCATAAGCATCAACTAAGAGTAAAACACCATCAACCATGTACATGATGCGTTCCACTTCACCACCAAAGTCAGCATGACCTGGTGTATCAAGGATGTTAATGCGTGTATCTTGGTAGATGATTGCTGTATTTTTAGCAAGTATCGTAATGCCACGTTCACGTTCGATGTCGTTTGAATCCATGGCGCGTTCGTTTAAATTTTGATGTAGATCATATGTTTCACTTTGTTTGAGTAATTGATCGACTAATGTAGTTTTACCATGATCGACGTGAGCGATAATAGCAATATTTCTGATGTTCATGCATGTTCCTCTTTTCTAACCTTTCCTATTATATATCATTTTGTGAAAAAATCATAAAAAAAAGTCAGAAAACGTTCTTTCTGACCAAAAACTATCATAAATGATGTTCTTCTATTTTTCTTGGTCTAAAGCACCACCAAGACCGATAAATGTAAAACGATCTTTACCTGCTAAATCCTTCATTTGAATGATCGTAGCATTTGGATAATGCTTTCTTGCAAACCCATAAATGAGTTCTTTTTGTTGATATCCGTGTTCAAATGCGATGAGTGCTTTAGGTTTTAAATAGGTGCTTGCTTCTTTTAAAATACGTTCATAAAAATCAACACCTAGTGAACCACCATAGAGCGCAACCGATGGTTCTTCTTTGACGATATCTTCCACAATTTCACTATCTGGAATATATGGA